>JAHCIE010000049.1 GCA_026129385.1 Anaerolineae bacterium | reverse complement strand
GTTCCACAGTACCGTGCTGGGCATCGGTGAGCGGGCGGGCAACACGCCCATGGAAGAGACGGTCATGGCCCTGTTGACCATGTATGGCATCGACCTGGGGCTGCGCTACGACCGGCTGACTGCGCTGGCGCAGGGGGTCCAGGCAGCGGCGGGCGTTCCCGTCCCCGGCAACAAGCCGGTTGTCGGGTCCACCCTATACCGAGTCGAGTCAGGCATCGTCGCTAGCTGGCTCCGCAACTGCGGTGATGCCCACCAGACTGAGCTGTTCCCCTTCCTCCCGTCCCTCGTCGGTCAGCCGCCGGCTGAGGCGGTGATGGGCAAGGGCAGCGGTATCGACTCGGTCAAGTGGTGGCTCAACGACCTGGGTATCCAGCCCACCGACGACCAAGCTCTGGCCGTGGTCGGGGCGGTCAAGCGCTTCGCCATCGACCACAAGCGACTGCTGACGCGAGATGAGTTCCGACGCATCGCGGATGAGACCCTCGCGGCGATGCCGGTTGCGGCTCATTAGTCAGGAGATCGCACTATGAGCCGGCTGAAGGTTGTCGTTACTGACACAGTCTTCGACTCTATCGAGCCTGAACAGCGCGTGCTGCAAGACGTAGCCGACGTCGTGCTGGCGCCTGCCAGTGACCCGGCGACGCTGCGCAGCGCGCTGGTGGATGCGGACGGCGTGCTGAACTGCTACGCGCGTCTCGACCCCGACCTGGTGCGGGGCCTGACAAAGTGCCGCATCATCGCGCGCTACGGGATCGGCCTCGATACCATCCCGATCGAAGCGGCGACAGAGGCGGGCATTGTCGTCACCAACGTGCCGGACTACTGTATTGAGGAAGTAGCGGATCACACCCTGGCGCTCCTGCTGAGTCTGGCACGAGGATTAGGTCCGGGGGCGAAGGCAACTCGGACAGGAGGCTGGGGCCTCAAGGCGCTACCGCCCTTGCGCCGCCTGCGAGGTCAGACACTAGCGTTGCTTGGCTTTGGGCGCATCGCACGCGCTGTGGCTGAACGAGCAAGGGCGTTTGGGCTGCGCGTGGTGGTCCACGACCCGTACGTCCCCGAGCAGCTGATTCGAGATGAAGGCGCCATACGCGTGGACTTCGCCACCGCCCTGCGCGAGGCCGACTTCCTGTCGCTGCACGCGCCGTTGACAGAGCAAACGTATCACATGCTCGACGCAACGGCGTTGGCGCAGATGAAGGCAAGCGCTTACCTGCTGAACACGTCGCGGGGCGGGCTAGTGGACACCAACGCTCTCGTCACGGCGCTGTCGGCGGGTCGCCCAGCCGGGGCAGGGCTGGACGTGCTGGAGACCGAACCGCCGCCCCCCGACCACCCGCTGCGCGGTATGGACAACGTCATTCTGACCCCCCACGCGGCGTTCTTCTCCAAAGAAGCGCTTACTGAGTTAGAAGTGCGCGCGGCTGAGGAGGTTGCCCGCGTTCTGCGCGGGGAGGCGCCCCGCAGCCCTGCGAACACGGTGGCACTCAAGGCTGGCATCTAGCTTCTCGCGACCTCGCCTGGCCCTGGCATTTCAAACGTCAGGGCCAGGCGTATGCTTAGGGGATACGGGACTGCCATCAGGTGAAGTGAGGAGTCGTCAAGACATCAACCACCCTGCGTACGTCACTGACTATCCGCTGATTGCGGCTGCCTCTCCACTCGCCCGCATCATCAGCCAGCCGTGCGACGAACGGACCGTCCACGAGGATGTCCGTCAGGTGCAGAGCTTCGGCTATCTCGGGCTCCGGCCGCCGCGCCAGCGCTTCCAGTGTATAGCCCGTGTAGACCACAATGTGGAGGCCGTGCATCTTGAGACGCTGGAGGAGAGCCAGCAGCCCTGTCGGCTGGAGGAACGGCTCCCCGCCAGTGATGCTCACGCCATCGCGCGGCTCACCCGCCGTGTCCAGCAGCGCCGCCACGACATCGTCCACGCCTAGCAAGACGCCGCCGTCCGGACTGTGGGTTTGGGGGACATAGCAGCCGATGCAGGCATGCGTGCAATGCTGAAGCTGGCACACGCTCCGCCGCCCAGGGCCGTCGACGACCGAGCCGTGATAGAGGCTCGCCACTCGTAGCACAGGCCCATGAGCTTGTGAGGCGATGGGCAATGGCACGGTGGTCAGAGGGCGTGCGCAGTTCAGGTCGCGACTGGCCGGGAGGAGGTCGCCCGCCAGCGCCGATAGATCCTCCGTAGTCAGTCCTTCCACCACCACGTCACCTGTGGCCGGGTCCACAATCCAGGTCAGTTCCCTCATGACTGCCCTCTCGGCTTGACCTTAGGCTGGACCAGCACGTGCGCGTAGTACTCGGCGGTCCTCTGCTCGCGGGTCGGCTGGCCCATCAGCTCTTCCACCAGCTTCGCCACGTCGTCACACGACGGGCCCGCGATACCCTGGATGTGCATCTGGAGCTCGCCGGTCGTCGGGTCGATGTTGAACTCGATGATTGGCATGACATCCTCCCTCAGTAGCGGACGCGGATCTTGATGAGGTGGCCCTCGACGACGCGCTGGGCTGTGCCGTGCAGCCGCTGCTTGACCTCTTCGACTACCCGCTCGTGGTAGGCCGTGCGCAGTTTGACCAGGAACTGGCCGCCGTGCAGCACTCGCTGGTCGTACTCGCTCACGACGGGGACGTATCCCTGGGGCGTCTGCGCGAAGCCGAGATCGTTGGATGCCGAGCCGACGTAGCGGCGACGGACCACAATCTCCGCCGTCTCAGCGCGTTGGTCGCCTTGATAGCCATACAGCGCCAGGGCCTCCCCCTCCTCAACCTCGCTGTAGCCCAGGTCAGCCAGGGCGGCCAGCAGCAACCGACGGTCCTTGAAGACGATCTCGCTGAACTGCAAATACTTGCTCATAGGATCTCCCGTGATGGCAGACGAAGGACCAAAGACCAAGGACCAAGGGACGTCGTCGAGGTCGAAGACTGTATCGATCTCGGCGATGTCCTCTGGTTGGTCCTTGGTCCCCCGTCTTTGGTCCTCTCGCTAGAACTCAATCAAGCGCTCGTCGGCGCTGGGTTGGACTCGGCCGGCGTCGACCGCCAGGTGGTCGCGCGCCCAGCGCCGCAGGTCTTCCATCTCCGCGCGCTTCACCTCGGACGTTGGCCGCGTGCTGCGCACCCGCCGCAGGATGTCGGCGGTGCTCACGTCGCGCGCGCCGTCCATGAAGGCGTCCAGTAGCGCACCCTTCACCGCCCCCTCGATCTCGGCGCCGGAGAAGCCCTCCGCCGCCTGCGCCATCTGATCCAGGTCGAACTGCTGCGGGTCGCGCCCGCGTTTGGCCAGGTGGACGCGGAAGATGTCCACCCGGTCCCCCACGCCGGGCAGGTCGACAAACACGAGCTGGTTGAAGCGGCCCTGGCGGAGCTGCTCGGGCGCGAGCTGCCGCACGTCGTTGGCCGTGGCGATGACGAACACGTCCTGTTGTTCCTGCATCCACGACAGGAGGTGGCCGATGGTGCGAGCCGTCTCGCCGCCGTCGGTTCGCGCCGATGACTGAAGGCCGCCCACGGCCTTCTCAAACTCGGACAATCCGAGCACACCCTTGAGCGTCGTGGCAATCGCCAGCGCACGCTTGATGCTCATGGCCGCCGAGCCAATCACCCCGCCGCCTTCGCCCATGACCGCCCCAAAGTCCATGTCGAGGAGGGGACGACCCAGGATGGAAGAGGCAATCTTCTTGGTCAGGTCTTTGCCCGTGCCGGGCAGGCCGACCAGCAAGATGCCCTTCATCGGCTCGACGCCGTAGGCGCGGGCGGCCGGCGTGAAGGTCACCGCCGCCTCGTGGAGCAACTGGCGCAGGTGGGCGTAGCCGCCCAGGTGGTCGGCGGGCTCGGGATGGGTGTAGCTCAGGGCGCCCGTCTGGCGAATGACGCTACGCTTCTCGTCCAGGATGAGGGGTAGGGCGTCAGGCCCGATGCCACGCTGCGCGATGGCGGCCTTCGCCAGGGCGTTCTCGATCTCCGTCTCGGTCAACCCCAGGAGCGCCTGGACGAGGCGTTCTCGGGTGCGGCCTTCGACACACAGGTAGATGTCGGGGTTGTCGGCCAGCCGCCCCAGCTGCACGTCGAGCAGCTTCTCGACCTCGCGCTCGTCAGGCAAGGGCAGGTCGACGCTCTTGACCTCCTTCTCCAGCGCCGGAATCGGCGGGAAGTCGGGGTCGACGAACAGGACGGTGACCGGCCGCGCCTTGATGGCCCAGGCCAGCTCCCGCAGGCGGCGCACCAGCTGCGGCTCAGGTTGGCCGAAGGGCGCGAGGTACGGCCCGAAGTCACTCAGGACGAACAGGCCGCTCTCCGCTTGCCCGATGTAGTCCAGGACGGAGAAGGGGTCTTCGGTGTCGGGGATGGGACGCGGGGCGAGCAGCGGCTCCGCGCCCGCGACCTGACGCAGGCCCGTGATGCGGCTCCAGCAGTAGAGTCCCTTCGCCTTGTGGCGCGGCAGGTGTGCGACCGCCTGGACCAGGCGGCGGAAGCGCAGTTCCTCGAAGGTCGAGACGCCGATCAGCCCATAGCGGGCGCGGATGAGAGTGTCCAGTTCGATGACCAGGACCTCCAGTTGCATCGTCTCGTTCATGGGTGTTGTCTCCTTAGGCAGTGGCGGGTGGCGAGTTGCGAGTTGCGAGAGAAGAGACAGGGCAGGGCAGAAACCAGCCGAATAGCGGGGTCATGCGCCCTCGGCGGGCCATAAGCTATCTGCTCTTTCTTCGCTCGCCACTCGTCGCTCGCTACTCGCCACTTCCGCCTCGCCACTCAGAACTCACAACTCCAGCGCGGCCATGCGGCTCGGCTCGGTCAGGGTCTGAGCGTCGCTGTAGCACAGGTCGATGATGTCACCCAGCACCTGATTCAGCGTCCCCGTGTCGCGTCTGCGCTTGCCGGTCGGCCGCTGGGCCAGGCGCTCCAGCTCGGCGATCAGCTCGGTCAGGCCTTCCTCCGATTGCCAGTTCATCAGCGCGTACCACCGAGCCAACTCTCGGACGCGCTTGACCGAGCCGCCCGGCAGATAGCGGTGCTTCTCCAGGGAAGCGCGGATGGCCGTCGCCGCCTCGTAGACGGCGGCATGGAGCTGACGCGCGCCCTCTTCCAGCGGGCTCAGCGCCTCCTGGAGCCGCTCGCGGGCCGCCTCGAGCTTGAGGGTGCGCAGCCGCTCCTTGACCTCCGCCTCGCGCCGCCGCTCGTCCTCTTCCGCCTGGAGCGCGCGGCGAATGCGCTCCTCCTCCGCCCAGAACTCGGCCTGCACCACACGCTCGCGCGCCTCCTGGCGTCGCTGTTCCAGCCGCCGCTCCGCCTCCGCCTGCATCAGCCGCCGTCGCTCCTCGGCCGCCTGCCGCTGCTCGGCCAGCATCTCGCTGCCGAGCCAGACCACGCCGACTCGGTAGCGCAGCGTCAGCTTGTCGCGCAGGTCATCGGAGGTCGGCATGGTCCGCAGCACGCCCTGGGCGACGGCATCCTGAAAGCCTTCCGGGATGACGTGGCCGGTCGCCTGTAGCCGCCGCGCCGAGTCCGCGGCCAGTTGCAGGAACGTGCGCAGCACTTCCTCGCGGATGGCCTCGTACTGCTCCAGGGTTTCCGCCTTGGTCGTCTCCAGCGTCGCCTTTGCGGCCTGGAACTCCTGCTCGAAGGTCGAGAAGGCGCGCCAGGGCAGCCAGCGGTAGGCGGGTGTCTCGAACACCGTCTCGGTCAGGCGGAAGGTGTACGAGTACTTGTGGAGCGCGGCGTGGGCGCGGGCCGCCGGACGCAGCAGGGGGAGGCGGTAACGGTCGGGCAGCAGCCCGCAGCGCGGCGGGCGGAAGGCGACCGTGCCCGCGCGCGGCAGGGTGATGCCGAGGGTCTGCCAGTCGAGGCGGCGGTCGAGGATGCCAAAGCCGCGCGCGTCGACGTTGAGAAAGATGCCCTCTTCGAGCAGCACCGACAGGTCGAAGGGCAGGCGCTCGATGTGGTCAGCGGTCTGGCCGGTGCGATCCGCGGCCTGAGCGGCGCGGGCTTCAATAGGATGGACAGCCCCGTTATGGGTGGCGTCCACAGGCGGCAACGTCTGGAGCATGGATCGCTCTCCTTTCCCCATACTGTCTCACTGCACCGTCGGCGCGCCGTCGGGCTGGTAAAGGCCCGCGTTGCGCAGGCTCACGTATCCATCGCGCGCGACAATAATGTGGTCTAGCACGTCGATCCCAAGCAGCTTACCCGCCTGAGCCGCTTCCCGGGTCAGATGCACGTCATCGCCGCTGGGCGTCGGGTCGTGAGAGGGGTGGTTGTGAACGAGAACGATGGTCGCCGCGCCACACGCCACCGCCTCGCGGAACACGTCGCCGAGGCGAATGACCACGGCGTTGACGCCGCCCTGGTAGACGAGGCGCGTGCCGAGGACGTGGTGCTTGGTGTCGAGCAGGATGACGCGCAGTTGCTCCTGCGCCAAGTCGACCATCTCTGGCCCCAGGTAGTCGGCCACATCGGCGGGGGTGCGGATGGTGCGCCGCTCGGTTGTGGCAGGCATAGTCGCCACCTCGTAGCGCTGACTGATCTCCGCCAGCAGGCGCAGGTTCTCGCGCACGAGATGCAGGAGGGCCGCCGCGTCGGGCGGCAGGAGGCTGATCTGCTCGTCGCTGACCGAGCGAGTCATGCTCGACTCCATAAGGCAGGCCTAAAAGACCGGCTCTTCGGTCTCGGACGCGGGCGACGCCGTATCCGGTCGACGGTCGAGAGCGACCAGCTCGGTGGCGACAATCTCCGTCGCGTAGCGCTTCTGGCCGTCCTTGCCGTCCCAGGTGCGATAGACGATGCGGCCCGCCACGTAGACCAGCCGCCCCTTCGCCAGGTACTCCCCCGCGAACTCCGCGAGCTGACCCCAGCACACGATCTGGTGCCAGTCGGTCTGCGGCTCCGCGCCCGCTTTCACGGGACGGTCCGTGGCCAGGCTGAAGTTGGTGACGACCTGGCCCTCGGGGGTGTAGCGCATGGCCGGGTCACGACCCAGCCGGCCGATCAACTCGGCTCGATTCACTGAGAACGACATAGGTTGCCTCCTTCGCGTTGTTGCTCTCTTCGGAGCGTCCGGTACAATGCGGTGATGCTCGCATGGCCCGCCGCAGGACTCGCATGAACGCCCGCCGGCCGTGGGGGGCCGCCGCCAGATCCGCCACGTCCTTCACATCTCGCAGGGCGAGCGGGACGGCGCATGGCCCGAGTGTCCGGAGGAGTTCTTCGGTGGCAGCCGCGCCCGCGTCGTCGTTGTCCAGGGCCAGGTAGACCCGCTCGAAGCGGCGCAAGGCCCGCAGGGCCTCGGCCCGCGCGTGGGTGCCGATGAGGGCCAGCGCGGGCAGGTTCCACTGGCGCAGGGTGAGCCAGTCGAAGGGGCCTTCGGTGACGATGACCCACGGCGAGCGGCGGGCGCTTTCCCAGCCGAGCAGCGGCTTGAGGCCCGGCAGCGCCAGATAGCGGGGCGCTCGCGAGTCCAGGTCCATCGTGCGACCGATGAGCCAGATCGGCTGACCCCCTCGCACCTCGGGCACGACGATTCGCCCGGCGAGAAACTCGCGGCCGCCGGGCGTCAGCAGGCCCACCCGCACCGCCGCCTGCACGGGCAGCCGACGCCAGCGCAGGTATGCCACCAGCTCGTCGCCCCGCGCGTAGCCCACGCGGCACTGCTCGAGGGTCGAGCGGCGCAAGCCGCGGCGCTGCACGTAGTCGAGCGCGGCCGGGTCCGAGAACAGGCGGTTGCTGTAGAGCTCGACGGCAGCGGCCAGGCAGGCGCGCTCACTGGCTCCCCACTCCCGGGCAGGCGTGGGGATGGCTCGGCGCAGAGAGGCGCAGGGGTGGGCAGCGCCGCCGCGTAACGATCCGCCCTGCAGCCGCTCGACGGCCTGGCGGAAGTTGACGCCGTCCATCTTCTGGACGAAGCGAATCACGTCGCCGCCGACGCCGCAGCGGAAGCAGAACCAGCTGTTCGTCCGCGCATAGACGTGGAAGTTGGGACGGCCGCCGTCGGGGTGGAAAGGGCAGCGCCCTACCCAGGTCTGGCCACTCTGGCGGAGCGGGATGCCGTAGCTCGCCACGACGTCGAGGAGCGGGCAGTCGCGCTTCAAGCGGTCGGTATCGATGTGAGGCATGGCCACCTCCGTTCATCCCTCAACGCGAGGAATTCCCCTCTGAGGAGTCGAGGGGCAGGCCGTGGAGAAACCGCGACGGTTGGCACCTATAGCGCTGGTCGCCGCGCTGGCGCCACCGGCTACAGGTCAGGTAGAGGCGCTCACGGGGCCGGGTCACGGCGACGTAGGCCAGCCGCAGCTCCTCTTCCAACGCCGCGTCCATGTCAGCGTCGTGAGCCAGGGCGTGCGTGTGGGGTAGCAGACCCTCCTCGACGCCGACGACGAACACGACGCGCCACTCACCGCCTTTCGCGGCGTGGATGGTCGTCAGCACCACCTGGTCTGCCTCGTCGGCTGTGTCGACGTCGTCGCTCAGATGGCCCTCGGCCAGCCAGTCGGCCTGGTTGGTGTCCACTGTCACCAATAGCCGCCGCAACTCGGCGAGATGCTCAAGCCGCTGCGCCCCGTCCATCTGGTCCGCGAGCCAGTCGCGATAGCCACTGCGGTCCAGGGCCGCGTCCAGGAGCAGGTAAGGGCCGCCCCGCGCGCTCTGGGCGTGAAGCTCGTCGATGACCGAGGCGAGCGCCTCGACGTCGGCGACGGCCCGTGGGCCCAGCGGCTGGGCCAGTGGGGGAAGGTCGTGAGCAGGCGTCGGCTGGCGGGAGACAAGCTCGGCCAGCCGGCTCAGACGGTGAGGCGGGATGTTGATGATGCGCGCCAGCGCCGCGGTGTCGGCCGGGTCGTAGGCCAGGCGCAGATAGGCCAGGGCATCCTGGACCTCGCGGCGTGCGAACAGGTCGCCGCGGCCCCGCACCCAATAGGGGATGCCATGCTGCCGCAGGGCCACGCCGAGGCGGTGCGCCTGGGGGTTGGTGCGATAGAGAACAGCCACCTCCCCCAGGCGCTCGACCTCACCCACGGCGCGCAGGCGCTCGATCTCCTGGGCGACGAAGGCCACCTCCGTCGCCTCGTCGCGGGCCAGGTACAGGCGCGCCCTGTCGCCGAGGGGATTGTCGCTCCGCAGCGGGCGGCCGTAGGCCAGCTCAGCGCCGAGGGCGTTGGCCAGCTCGACCAGGCGTCGGGTGGCGCGAAAGTTCTGGTGCAGGTGGATGAGCCGCGCCCGCGGAAAGTCGCGCTGGAAGTGGAGCAGGAAGCGCACGTCCGCGCCGCGCCAGCCGTACACCGTCTGACACGGATCCCCGACGACGGTGAGGTTGCCGTGGGCCTCGGTGAGCCGTCGCAGCAGGGCGTACTGGGCCGCGCACACGTCCTGGAACTCGTCACACAGGACGTGGCGATAGGCGTCCTGGCAGACGCGCAGCGCCTCGGGGTGGGTCTCGAACAGTCGCAGGGGGAGGGTAAGCATGGCCGGGAAGTCGACGGCGCAGCGCCGCCGCAGGGCAGTCTCGTAGGCCTCGGCCAGGGGGTGGAGGGGGTCAGCGTCTTTGGGTGGCTCGCCGCGCAGCCGGTGGCGGGTCAGGGTGGCGACCAGCTGCGGAACCGTCTCGCGGGTCGTGTCCAGGCCGAGCGCCGTGGCGGTCTCCACCAGGAGCGCCCGCGCCTCGCGGTCGTCGTATACCGCGAGCGGGCCAGGCCCGAAGCCAAGCTCCTCGCGCCACTGGCGGATGATACGTAGTCCCAGCGCGTGGAAGGTCGTCACCTCGACGGCGCGGCCCGCGTCCCCCAGGACGCCAACCAGTCGGGCGCGTAGCTCGCGGGCGGCTTTAGTGGCGAAGGCGATGGCGAGGATGCTGGTGGGCGGGATGTGCCTCCCGACGACGAGGTAGGCGATGCGGGCGGCCAGGACAGTCGTCTTGCCGGAACCAGGGCCAGCTACAATCAGCAGCGGTCCATCCCCCGCCAGAACGGCCTGGCGTTGCTCCAGGCTGAGGCGCGAGAGGTCGAGCACATCCGACCGCTAATGCAGCGGGCGCGCGCATCGGACCACCCGCTCACTGACCGCCGCGCCCACCCGCCAGCCGTCGCCCATGCCCAGCGCGCTGACAACGACGAAGTAGCCGCTGGTGTGCGAGCGGGCGATGACGACGCCCCGGCCGGGGCGAGGGGCATAGCGCAGCGGCTGGACGATGCCCCGGTCACGGCAGAGACGCAGGCAGGCCCGCGCCACCTGGCGGGCCGGGGTCGAGGGCGGGTCGTCGGGTCGACCTCCAGGTCGGCGACGACCTCGCCGGGTCGTGGCGGAAGGCGCGGCGCGCTTGCCAGAGGGTGTCCTCGACGAGCGTCACCCGCGCCGCAAACTCCCGCTGGGCGAGCCGACGCCGTAGGTCTTGCACGTCAGGGTGGTCGGCGCATCGAGGCAGCGCGTCAGAGGGCAGCCTGGGCCTCGGCAGGCCCGCCTGGGTGCGGCACCCAGCCGCTGCCGCCTCGGCCACGCGGCCGGGCCCGCTCGACCTCCGCCCCGCCGCGCCTGCTCCGCTTCCTCGTGCTGGCGGCGCTCGGCCAGCAGCCGCTGGATGTCGGGCTGGTCCGCCAGCCGTTCGGCCTCCAGTCGCCGCTGCTCAGCCATCGCCGTCGCGGTGGTCTCCGCGCGGCGCGCCGTCTCCTCGATGCGTGCCGCCGTCGTCTGGACCTCCTCGGTGAAGCCGGTCTGCGCTAGCGCCTCCGCCTGCTCGCGCACCTGTTGGGCGCGGTCCCGCGCCTGCTCGGCCTCGCGCTGGGACGCCGCCACGGCATCGTAGGCGTCCAGGTCACGCCGCGCCTGGACGCGGCGCGCCTCGTCACAGCGGGTCATCTCGGCCAGGGTCGCGCCCGCCGCCTCCAGGTCCGCCAGCAGCTGCGCCAGGTCGGGCGGCTCATCCTGGGTTGCGGTGACAGTGGCGGTGGCGGGAGCCTCCGCGCTCGGCTCAGCCGGCAGGTCCTCCAGCTTGAGCACGAGCGCCAGGTCGGTGAAGCTCTTGACGACGATACGTTGGGACATGGCACACCTCTTTCTGGTGATGTGGAACGGGGTCACGCCGATGGTCGGGGCGCGGTCGCTTGCCGACCGTTGCTGGACGGCGCGAGGGGGTCATGGCGCGGCGCGGACAGGCGGTGGTCGTCAGCCGGCCGCGGCGGCTCCAGATCGATGGGGATGACGACGCTGAGCGCGCCGCTCTGCTGGGTGGCGATGCCGATGCACTGCTCGGCCAGCGCCGCCAGCAGCTCGTCGCGGGCCAACGCGCGCCCGTTGACCTGGAGGGCGAGGCGAATGAGGGCGAAGTGGCCGCCGTCGGACCGCTGCCCCACCTGGTAGCAGCCCGCCACCTGCCGCTCCGTCGCGATGACGTGCTGGACGATGATGGCCGTATCCTGGGGCAGCGCGACGCCCAGCGCCCGCCGCAGCCGCTTCAGGCCCGCCCGCAGGTCCCGCTCGACCGCTCGTCGCCGCGCGCGGTCGGCGACGAGTACCTCGATAGGGATGCGGCGACACCGTTGGTGGACGCGCTGCCACCCGCGCCTCGCGGCCGCGATGCCGCGCCGAGCGACACGCCGGAGCCAGCGCACGTACACCTGGAGCCGATGATGGAGCCGGTCACGCATAGGTCACCTCCTGGGGGTGAAATGGCGAACGCCGAGCAGGGCGCTCGGCATCGTGACGGCCAGGGACGGGCAGGCCGGTGGCAAGGCGACGTCGCCTCACCCGGTCGCACCGTTATTCAGTTAGGCGCGTCGCATGGGAGATAGCAATCAATCGTGAGACAACAGACTGCCGTCGGTCAGGCGCACGTCGCCCTGCCGCAGGTTAATCCATCATTCACACCACCGAGCGGCTCGTTTCGCCTGTCCTGGAGAGCAAGCTCGTTGGGAATCCAGGTCGGTCGCGGTCGAGCCTGGCCGTCGGTCGCTTGAGGGGTGGGTGGGAGAGCACGCTCACGGGCTGAGAGGTGTCTCGATCAGCCACGAATCCCACGACGCCCGGGGAGGACCATCCCCATCGGCTTTACAGGGAAGCCGACACAACGGTAGAGTGGTCTCCAGTGTACCAGGCGTGAGACACTTTTCGGTTCCGTTTCGGGTACTTTTCGGACACTTTTCGGATGCGCACTGCTCGCATCCCGAACTGTTTGACCATGACAAGGATTTTGTGTCAACTTCGCCAAAATCGGTCACCCTAACCGTTACTTTGGTGCGACCTTATTCGTCTCTATTGTAGAACGACGTTGCGCTGCCAATACCTCTTCCCCTTCCGCCTCGCGCCACGCCTCCGCCTTTCGACGTCCGCGCTCGTTCCACAATAGACTGGAGCCGTCGATGTCTCGCTATTCTTATTCCGTCTTGGCCAGGACCGCCCTGGGCCTGGGCTTCGTGTTGGCTGTGATTCTCCTTTCCAGCGCCCTGGTCTCAGCGCAGACAGGCGCGACGACGAGCGCGGCGACGGCCGTCGCGCCGGGCGCGACCCTAACGCCCCTGCCCACCTTGCCGCCCGCGGTCAGCGAGACACCCGCCCCCACGCTGCCGGCGTACCCCTTCCCCGTGACGACCGTCCCGCCGCCGACGCCCTGGCCGACGGCCACCCTGCCCTCGCCTTCGCCAACGCCGGTTGTCACCTTGTTGCCCGTGATGGGCCCACCGGTTCTGCCGACCATCCAGCCTCCCGCCCCACCGCCGGTGACGCCCGACCTCCCGCCGACCTACCCGCCCGGCCAGCTCAATCGCCTCACCCGCCTGGCCCGCGCTCAGGGCCGTCACGCACCGGGCAGTGGCGGCCGGGTCGTCTCGGGGCCGGTCGACGTCAGCCTGCCGGGGAATGCCTCTGGGCGGCCTTTGCGGCTGGACCTGTACACCGATACCACGTACCGCGTCCTGCCCAGCGGCCTGCTGCCCGAGGCGTTCTTCAGTCTCGACCTGACGGATGAGACCGACGGGCAGCCCGCCCATCACCTCGACCGCCCGGCCGAAGTGCGTATCGACCTCGGCGGCCTGGGCCGCCGACTGGCTCAGCCCGATGCCCTGGTCCTGGTCCACTATGACGCGGCCACCGACCAGTGGGACCGCCTGCCCACGCGCCGCCAGGGCGTCTTCCTCATCGGCGATGTCAGCGACTTCTCGGCCCTGGCCCTGGCCCAGGACGTCGGGGCCGACTGGCAGCCCTCGCCCCTGATGGACGTGGCCGACACCGACCTGTTCTCGGGCGCGGCGTCGTTCACGATCCCCATCGAGGTTCCCCAGGGAACCCACGGCCTCGCCCCCAAGCTGGCCCTGACCTACTCGAGCACTGTCCCTGACGGGATGGACTACGCGATGTGGAAAGGCCCCGGCTGGGACGAGAACAAGTCCTCCGGCTCCCAGGCTAACTGGGTTGGGTTGGGATGGAACCTGGGTCTGGGCCAGATTACCTCCAAGATCAACCCGGCCTACGCCAGCTGTGATCACAACGATGAGTCTGACGGCACCTGTCCCGTACCGACCTATACCCTGGAACTCAATGGGGTGCAGGAAAGCCTCAAGTGCGTCGGGGGCGACTGCGACAACGCGCGGGCCGATTGGCTGACCTTCGAGACCAAGCGCGCCAGCTTCATGAAGATCGTGCGCCGCCTTGACTTGCAGACCTACAACAACCGGGTGCCCAACGCCCATCACATGTACTTCGAGGTGTGGGACAAGAGCGGGACGTACTATCGCTTCGGCTGGACGGAGAACTCCGAGCACATGCGGGGCGCGCACCAGTACCCCAACGACTACTACCACGAGGCGTGGGCCTTGTCGCTGGACCTGGTCCAGGATCCCTTTGGCAACCGCATGGAGATCGACTACTTCGAGGACAATGACAAGAGCAGCCTGGACAGTGGAAGTGATCGGATGTACACGCGGGCGGCCTACCCGGCCCGTATCCGCTATACCTACAATGAAAACGCCGGCGGCCTGGGGGCGGGGGTCTACCACCGCGAGGTGCGCTTCAACGAGGCGCTGTGGTCAGGCTGCAACGTCAACCCGCGCTACAGTTGTGGCTGGACCAACGGCGTCAGCACCTGGACGACTCAGAACCGCTCGGACTTCACGGGCGACAACTCCCAGTACCGCTACACCCAGCGCTACAAGCTGGACGACATTATCAGCTACGTGCGGGTGGATGGCGTCAACTACCCCTTCCGCCGCTACCAGTTCGGCTACCAGGTGACCCAGCCCGTCTGGGACGACGAGAGGGAAGAGAGCGACGGGGATATCAAGCTCTACGAGCGGCAGGGGTTGGACAAAATCCTGCTGAACCAGGTGACGGAGACCGGCTTTGGCGATCAGGCCGACGGCCAGGGTGTCTATCCGGCGAGCGCGCGCTACGGGGCGACGCCGTCCTACCAGTTCACCTACTGGCCCACGACGGTCGCGGGCCAGCCCAAGCGCCTCCAGATGCAGACCGTCACCTCGGCCCTGGGCGGCACGGTGACCTGGAGCTACGGGGAGTACCTGCCGTGCCATCTCAATGACAGCGGCGATTGCAACCAGACCAAGATCAAGCGGTGGCGCGTGATAGAGCGGACGGCCGACCCTCACACTTTCGCGTCGGAGGTGATGCGGCAGCGCTATGTCTATGGCCGACCCTGGGACTACGAGGGGGCGGTGGGCCACGAGTGGGCCCGGGCGCTGACGGACAGCACCGGTAACGGCAACGACTGGCAGTGGCCCTCGGTCCATCACGTCTACATGACGCC
>JAHCIE010000489.1 GCA_026129385.1 Anaerolineae bacterium | reverse complement strand
TTGGTGGCCCCCTACCTGACCTTGATGACCGAGGACGCCCCCCAGCGGCAGTACGACTTGCGGGAGGTGTACAACGGCCTGCGCTACATCGTGCGCACCGGCATGCAGTGGCGCTTCATGCCCAACGACCTGCCGCCGTGGTATACGGTGTACCCGCAAACGCGGCGCCCGGCCCGGCCGGCAACGCCGCTGTGCTGCCCGTGACACCAGTAGCGCTACATCTCGCGCTGGTAGTGCAAGACTACGTCAGACACTTCTAGCGTACCAGTCCCACCCGCAATCGAGAACTCGATGGTGTTCGCGCCTTGATGCAGCTGCCGCGGGCCAATCACTGGCTGTAACCCGGTGACGAACGCGCCGTCCGGCAGCTTCAGGCTGCGCTGCTCTGTCCCGTTGACCTTGATGCTCAAGGCAGGACTGAGGTTTCCGGCCTGAGCACTGAGCACGAAGGCAACAATGGAGGGGTGGGTGGAACCAACGCCGAAGTCCAGTTTGAACTCTAGCTGCTGGGCGGTGTTCCCGCTGGTCGAGATGGTGAAGGCAGAGTCGCGAATGAGATTGTAGTCGGCAACGAATAGCATGGCCATGGTGAGTGTCTCCTCTCGGTAGATGAAGATCGATTGGCACAATCTAGCTTCAACGGCTCGTCCGGCGCTCGCATGATCCGGCGGACGCCGAGCTAGACGGCCCTCATGCGCTCGGCGCAGCCGCCGGGGTGGGCGGCAAGGCGAGCGTGTCCGGTAGCCCCTGAACCTGCTCACGCCAGCCGCGGATCAGCCGGTGGACGCTCATCGGCCCGATGATAGGCTTCCCCTCGTACGGCAGCGCCGCCGGATACAGGATGAACGGGTGGGTCTGCGGGCCGCCTAGCCCGCCGTGATGGCTCGCCTGGTTCTCGAAGCCGCACAGCTCTTGTGTTGTCGGGTCGTAGGTTGTGTTCACCAGAATGTCGGGGCAGTTAGGGAAGCTGCTCTCGCGCTTGACCTTGGCCGCTGCGCCCGGCCCATATACAGCCAGCGGATCGACGCCTTCCACCGTGCCAACATCGAGGTAGTTGATGCCGGCCTTGCCGATCACCATCGAGTCGTTCGTCTCGGACTTTACCAGCACCCAGCCAATCCCAGGATGCTTGGACAAGCCGAGAATCAGCTCAGGATAGGCCTCCTGGATCTGCTCGTAGGTCATGCGCTCGGTCGCGTCTTTGAAGTTGATCAGCCCCGTGCAGCCCGAGCCGATCACCACGACCCTGGCCGCTTTCGCCTTGGCCTCGCGCTCCGCAGCCTTCACCGGGTCGCGGTCCGGGCCAACCTCGACAACACCGCCCTCTTCCGTCGTGGACCTCAACGCCCGCCTAAAGACGCTGGCCGTCCGCGTGTCGCCGTTGGCCGACTCGTTGAGGAAGGCGCTGATGCTGTCCCACGCCTCGTTCGTGTCGCTCAGCGAGAGAATGGCTTCGTCCTGCTTGATGAGGCCCTTGACCAGCTGCTCCAGCGACACCCCGTGGGCGTTCTTGAACGTCAGGCCGCGGCTCTGCCCGTGGTCCGACAGCACGATGATGTGATACGGGCGCGGCGCATACTTCAGCGCGCGCTCGACACGCACGAACATGCGGTCTGTTTCTTCCAACGCTTCGAGGGCGTCGTCGGTCACCATACCTGCGAAGTGCGCCAGGTCGTCGTAGCCCGCGTATAGGGCGTAGATGGAAGGCAGCCCGCGCATGGCATCGGTGATCACGGCGTAGGTGACGAACTCCTGGATGTACGGCCCCATCAAGGCGCGGAAGAAGGCATAGGGGATGCTGCGCGCGCTGACGCGGTAGGGATCCTTCTGCACACGCTGCCGGATCTGCTGGTACCATTCCTTGATGACGTCGGTGAAGTAGCGCGTCAGGATGCGAAATACGACAAACGGCGTGAACAGAAAGGCGTAGAAGCCCGGCCCGCGGCTGCGCTCTGAATCCATGACCGTGCTGAAGGTGAGAATGCTCTCGCTCGCATCACCGGAGAACATGTTGCCGCGCGACGAGCCACCATCGGAAGCAATTCCGTTCCCGTGGAAAAGCTGCGCCTCCAGCGCCTTAGCGTCCTTGGGCTTGCCGGTCATGACGATGCGTTGCTGGACGCGATCCCACCAGCGGTAGGCGGGAATGTTGTCGTTGTTGCCCAACAGAATACCACTCTGCATCGCCCCGGTCTGGGTGCTGAAGTCCGTCTCCCAAGCGATGAGCTTGTGGCGACCGCTGTCGAGCCAGGCTTGCAGGGTCGGTATTCGGCCCTCGTGGAGGGCCTTCTGGAAGATAGCGTGGCCGAGCCCATCGATCTCGAGGCAGAGGAAACCGGGCGTGTCTGTTTTCGTCGGCTCGCCGTACTTCTGCACCATCTTCAGTGTCACGTTGCGGTCGAAGGTGTCCTCTTCGTCGAGGCTGAGCAGGCCGCCCAAGATGACGCTCACGATCGTCAGACCGAGAATCAGCATGAGCGCACCCCAGACATTGTCGATGTGGACACCCGGGATCAAGTCACCGAACACCTTGACCAGCAAGGGCGCCAGAATGAACATAATCAGCGGGTAGAGGATGGCGGGTAGCCGCCCAAAGAACTGGATGAACAGCCACCAGCCAAACGACGCGACGGCGGACAGAATGACGGCAAACACGAGCGCCAACCAGAAGGTGTCGACCTGGATGTTGGGTGCGAAATAGGCCAGAATCAGGATCGCGATCGCTTCAACGACAAAGACGATGGCCGATTGAACGACGCGGGCGCTGCGACGTTTCACCCTTCCCCCGTAACCCTAGTCCGTGCTGCTACTCGTTGGCGAAGCGCCGCCGAGATCCGACCCCGCTGGGCAATGACATCGAACTCGTCCGCGATTGTGTCATCTCGTCAGGCCGCACATCAGGGTATACCAGGCCTGCATGCATAGCGACGCCTATCAGGAGGGTACTCCAGGCGGAGCACAGGAACATGATCCCAAACAATGTAGAGGGGGTCCAAACGACAGC
>JAHCIE010000488.1 GCA_026129385.1 Anaerolineae bacterium | reverse complement strand
ATGAGAACGATGGGGTCGCCGGGTGCGAAATAGCCCAGGGTGAACGTGATGAGCAGCACCAGGAAAACCACGGGGATGGCGCTGAGTAAGCGGTTGGTGATATAGCTAATCATGCTTGCCTCGCGTCCTCGCCACGCATCACGTCAGGCCCCCTCTCCAGGTGAGAGGGGGCCTGACCCACGTTACTTCTTCGCCATGTAGGTGTAGGGCTCGTTGAACCAGCCGTAGGGCGACAGGTACGGGCTGAAGCCGAGGTTCTTCACCCACGGCTGCGCGATGCCGAAGTCGCCGCTCTGACGCCACAGCGGCAGCCACATGTAGTCGTCGAGGAAGACCTTCATAGCCTCGTTGATCTTGGCGCAGTAGTTGGGGTCTTTGCGGTCCATCGTCCCCACCTCGGCCAGAATCTTGTCGAGGTTATCGTTCTTGTAGCCACCCATGAAGCGCGTAGCGTGAATAGCCGACGACTTGAACTGAGTGGCCCATAGGCTGTCGATGGGTGGGCGGGCGCTGATGCTCTGGCGGTCGATGTTGACCAGCTTCTCGTCGGGGCCGAAGCCCGATGGCTGCTCCTTGAACTCGATGTCCTCGATGCCGAGATTCTTGCGCCAGTACTCCATCAGGATCTGGACGGCCTTCTTCTGCGCCGCGCCCGACGAGTTGGATGTCACGCGCAGTTTGCCGAGCTTGTCCGCGCTACCATACTTGGACTGGGCCAGGTACTCCTTGGCCTTGTCCACGTTGTACTCGAAATACGACTCCATCTTCGGGTCGTAGCACTTATCGAGCAACTCGGGGTGGAGCGCGCCCAGCCACGGCTGCTGCGTACCCTCGGTCGCCGCATTCGCCAGTTCCTTCCAGTCGACGGAGTGGATGAGCGCCTTACGGACATTGATGTCGTCCAAAGGCGGTACGTTGAAGTGGACGCTGGAATAGATGCCGATAGGCAACTTGTTGGCTAGTTCCTTGGCGCCAGCGGTGCGCTGAACCAGCTTGCGGCGCGTCGGGATGTCAGCGAAGGAGTAGCCGAAGTCAACCTGGCCCTTCTCGACCAAAGCCTCGAAGGCGGACTGCTCCTCGGCGACCACCAGTTCAATCTTGTCCAGCGGCCCCTTGTCGCCCCACCAGTTGGGGTTGCGCGACATCGTTACCTGTCGCCCCGTGGTATCGATGGCCGTCACCTGATACGGGCCGTTGACGAGGGGGTTGGGCTTGGTCAGGTACTGCGGGTCGGCCTTGAGCTTCTCCGCCGGGACGACACCCAGCCAGTAGATGGCGAACTTGTGGTCCAGGAAACGATCCGGGGCGTTGAGCTGGAACTCCAGGGTGTTGTCATCCTTGACAACGATGCCTGCGATCTCCTGCGCCTTGCCGTCGGCCATGTCTTTGAAGCCCTTAACGTTGTCCAAGGCCCAGCCGGTGATGTTGGACGTCTTCTGCGCGGGCGCAGTCACCCACTCCCAGCCTTCCTTGACCTGCTTGGCGGTGAGCTTGCTGCCATCCGACCACTTGGCGCGCGGGTCGAGCTTCATCGTCCACACGGTGAAGTCGGCATTGGGCTTCATCTCTGTCGCCAGGAGCGGCTTGAGGTTGAAGTCGACGTCGTGATAGAAGGGGCTGAGGAACTCGCTAAACGCGACGGCCTGGCCGCCCCAGCGCACGCTCCACGGCGCCAGGGGTTCCTGCGAGCCGAAGCCTTGCCAGGCGATGCGCAGCGTCTGGTCGGCCGCGGCATCGGCTGGCAACGCGACGGTCTTCGGCGCGGCCGCGCCCGCCGCGGCCGCCACGGTTGGCGCGGCTTGCTGCACCGCGGCAGCTACAGTGGGCGCGGCGGCCTTGACCGCCGCTGCGACGGTGGGCGCGGCTTGTTGGGCCGCCGCAGCCACAGTGGGCGCGGCCTGCTGTACGGCGGCGGCGACGGTAGGCGCGGCCTGCTGTACGGCCGCCTGCTGCTGCGGCGAGCACGCCGCCAGAGCGACGAGCGTCAGCGCCACCACCAGGGCGAGTAGGGCGATTGTTCGCGCGCGGAATCGAGCCATGGGATTCTCCTTCTCACGTGCTTCCAGATCCCGGGGCGACGTCGCCGCCGAGAGTCGTCTCACCTCGCCACACAGGCGAGAGTCACACTCGACCATCCTCTGCTGAGCCGCTAGCCACGGGGACGCCGACCCCGTCCAGGCCCTGCCTCAGCGTCGCCAGAGTAAAAGCCCGCCGCCGCACAATGTGGGCGTGGGCCGCTTCCTCGGCGCGCCGCGGATCGAGCGAGGCGATGGCTTCAACAAGCTCCTCGTGCTCGGGAATGAGGCGCTGGGGCACGACCTCATCTTCAGAGCGCCGCGCCGCGCTTACCATCATCCACACAAAGGGATCCATGCCACGCCACACCTGCATCAGGCGCGTATTCCCCGACGCCTCCATGATCGCCGAATGAAACTCCGAGTCCAGGTCGGCCATATCGACGAAGCGGTCGGTCCCCACGAGGGGACGCATGCGCTCGACGATACCTTGCAGCCTATCGACCAGGGGCGCGCCCTCACCCTGCTCCAAGGCCCAGCGTACCGCCAGGCCTTCCAACCCGGCGCGCAGCTGGTAGATATCCTCCGCATCCTTCTCCGTGAAGGTAGCGACGTAGGTCCCGCGATGCGGGTAGCTGACCAGCATGCCCTGTTCTTCGAGCTTGCGGAAGGCCTCGCGGACCGGGCTGCGGCTCACTCCCATCTGCTCGGCGATCAACGCTTCCGGCACCGCGTCGCCAGGTCGCAGCTGGCCTGCGGCAATCGCGCCCCGAATCGCGGCGGCGATGGCGTCACGCAGCGCTCTATTCCTGAGAGGTTCAAACTGGAGCGGCATCCAACCCCCTGAGCGGCTAATGCGGGCGGCCAACGGGCAACATGGGGGCGGATGGTATCACACTTCGGATGGGGTGTCAAGTCGATTGACAACAATCAGACTGTATGATATAGTCTTGTCGACAACGAACATTATGTGCGCTGTCCAGTGGCCTTATCGGAG
>JAHCIE010000487.1 GCA_026129385.1 Anaerolineae bacterium | reverse complement strand
TCCGCGCCGGCGTCGATGACGTCGGGCGTCTCCACTGCCGCCGTGTTGACGGCGACCTTGTCAGCTCCCGCTTGGAGCAGCAGGCGCATGTCATCGACGCTGCGCACGCCGCCGCCGACGGTGAAGGGGATGAACACCGTCTCGGCCACGCCGCGCACTACGTCGAGGATGGTGTCGCGGCCCTCGTGGGAGGCGGTGATGTCGAGGAACACCAACTCGTCGGCGCCCTCGGCGTCGTAGACGGCCGCCTGCGCTACGGGGTCGCCCGCGTCTTGCAGGTTGACGAAGTTGACGCCCTTGACGACACGACCGCGATGCACGTCCAGGCAGGGAATAAGGCGTTTGGCAAGCATATTTCTCGGGTTGAAGGTTCAACGTTGAAAGTGAAACGTGAAGCGTGATGCGTGAGAAACGGAACAGACCTGTCGTGGCTCACGTTTCACGCATCACGTTTCACGCTCGCCCTGCGCAACAGCCAGTGCGTCTTCCAGTGTGATCTTTCCCGCGTACAGCGCCATGCCGACGATGACGCCGTCGATACCGCGCTCGGCGACGGCGCGCAGGCGGGCGATGTCGTCGAGGCTCGCCACGCCGCCTGAGGCGATGACCCGCAGGCCGGTCGCCTCGGCCAGGGCGACGGAGCCGTCCACGTCCACGCCCTGCAACATGCCGTCGCGCGCCACGTCAGTGTACAGGGCCAGCTGCGCCCCCAGTCTCGCCAGCCGCTTCCCCAGGTCAGCCACCGGGATATCGCTGACCTCGCGCCAGCCGTGGGTGGCGACCTTGCCGTCGCGGGCATCGAGGCCGACGACCAGGCTCTCCGCGCCGTACTTGTCGAGGACCTGGCGCAGTAGGTCGGGGTTGCGCACCGCGGCTGTCCCCAGTACGACGCGCGCCACGCCCAGGTCGAAGGCGTCCTCGACGGCAGTCAGCTCGCGCAGGCCGCCGCCGAACTGGACTGGGATGTCCACGGCGTCCAGGATACGGCTCAGCGCCTTGAGGTTGGGCGAACGCTCGCCCAGCGCGCCGTCCAGGTTGACCACGTGCAGCCACTCGGCCCCGGCCTCGGCCCAGCGTTCGGCGGCTTTGACCGGATTGGCATCGTAGACCGTCGCCTGATCGGGGTCTCCCTGGCGCAGGCGGACGGCTTTGCCCTGGCGCAGGTCGATGGCGGGGTAGACGATCACGACGCCTCCCCGTCCTGGCCCAGCGTTCGTAGCGCCCACAGCACGCCCGCCGCCGAGCTTACGCTCAGGATGTCGCCGCCCTCGAGCAGGCCCATCACGTCGGCGAGGGGCGTCAGGCGCATCTCGATATCTTCCGTGTGGTCCAGGTGACGCTGCCCGTCGGGGCGGGCGTCGCGGGCCAGATACAGGTGGACGGCCTGCCCGCCGCGCCCGCTGTTACGCGCCAGCATCCCCAGGCGCGTCCAGTCGTCGCTGGCGAAGCCGGTCTCCTCAGCCAGCTCGCGTTGCGCCGCTACCAGGGGGTCTTCGCCGCTGTCGATGTAGCCGCCCGGTAGGTCCACGGCTACGCGCTGAACGCCGTGGCGGTACTGGGCCACCAGGGGCACGCGACGGTCGGGGGTGACGGCGAACACCAGGGCCACATCCGGCTCCCATAGCATGACATAATTGGGTATCTCGACGCCGTTTGCCAGCCGTACGTGCTCGTCGTGTAACCGTAGCCACGGGGAGCGGTCAAGCAGGGGGCGGCGGTCCAGGACTTGCCAGGGATCAGGCATGGGCGGCTCCCCGGGATGGAAGGGGGGCCAGGCTGGGGTCTGGCGCTCCCAGGGCGAGGGCTACGAAGTTGCGCACGATTTGCAGGCCGACGGTCTGGCTCTTCTCGGGGTGGAACTGGACAGCCATCACGTTGTCGTGGGCGACGGCGCACACGAAGGTCTCACCGTAGTCGGTGGTCGCCAGGGTCAGGGCCGGATCCCGGGGGCGCACGACGAAGGAGTGGTCGAAGTAGGCGTAGGCTCCCGGCGCGACACCACCCAGCAGCGGGTGGGCGCGGGCCGGGTGAATCTGGTTCCAGCCGATGTGGGGAATCTTGTAGGGTGTCTCGATGCGCTCGACGCGCCCCGCCAGGATGGCCAGGCCCTCGTGCTGGCCCATCTCGTCGCTCGCCTCGAACAGCAGTTGGAGGCCGAGGCAGATGCCGAAGAAGGGCTTGCCCGCCGCTACGGCCTCGCGCAGGGGCGTCACCAGGCCGTGGCGGTGCAGGTGGCGCATGGCGTCGCCAAAGGCTCCCTGGCCAGGGAAGACGATGGCATCGGCGCGGGCGATGACGGCCGGGTCGCCAGTGACGACGGCGTCGGCGCCGACGTGCTCGAAGGCCTTGTGCACCGAGCGCAGGTTGGAGACACCGTAGTCAACGATGGCAAGCATGGTCGTGGTCCTCTAGCGGACGCGGGTCAGCAGCAGGTCGCGGAAGCGCGTCGCGTCGACGGCCGCGGCGACGAGGGCCGCGTCCTGCAGGGGCAGGGTCTCCCTGCCCTTCGTCTCCCTGCCCCGACGGTCCACGAACTCGGTACGGGTCTGGCCGCGCATCGCGCCGTGGCCCGTGTCGACGGTCACCAGCGCCGGGCGCAGGGTCAGCAGGGTCGGGTCGATGACGTGGGCGAGGGCCACGGCGTCGTGGATGGGCACACTCAGCCGGCCGTAGCGCTCGCGGTAGAAACGCTGGTAGAAGGGCAGCGCCGCCGCCGCGAAGTCGCCGACCGGTGTGCCGAGCCGTCCGAAGCTCGCCACGTGGTTGTCGTCCAGTGTCGCCGTCAGTGTCACGTCCAGCCCGACCGCCGTCACCCGCCAGGCCGCGTCGAATACGCTGGCCGCCGCTTCCGGGTCGTGGTAGATGTTGGCCTCGGCGTGGGGCGTGATGTTGCCGGGTACGCTGTACGCCCCGCCCATCAGGACGACGTCGGTCACCCAGTCGGTCAGGCGCGGCTCGCGTTCCAGGGCGTGGGCGAGGTTGGTCAGGGCGGCGGTGGCGACGAGGGTCAGG
>JAHCIE010000486.1 GCA_026129385.1 Anaerolineae bacterium | reverse complement strand
ACCAGCGGGTGGCTGCTGAGCAACTCGCGCGTCGCCTTGCGGAGCGCCCCCGTCCCCTTGCCGTGGATGATACGGACGCGGGCCAGGCCGGCCAGGTAGGCGTCGTCCAAGTAGTCCTCGACGCGGCGCAGGGCGTCCTCGGCGCGCTCGCCGCGCAGGTCCAACTCGACGCCGACGGCGCTCAGGTCGTTGGCGGGCGTGACGCGGATGTCTTGCTCATAGCGCGCGCGCGGCGCGGCGGTCGGGACCAGCGGTTCCAGGCTGGTCACCGGGACGCGCACGCGCAACGCCCCTACCTGGACCTCGGCCTGGGCGCCATTCAGGCTAATGACCTCACCCATCGCGTTGAGACTGGCGACCCGCACCTGGCTGCCCAGCACGAGTTCCTCCAGGCGCGGCGCGCCAAAAGCGGGCGGCGGTGTCTCCGGCACGACGTCGTCGGCCAGTTGCTCGACGCGGTCCATGAGGGCGTTGACTTGAGTGGGGGTCGCCAACTCCTTGCGGGCACGGCGCAACTCGTTGCGCAATTCCTTGAGTTCCTCGCGCACGCGGTTGAGTTCGGCCTCGGCCTCCTGGCGGGCGCGGTTGAGTATCTCAACTCGCTCGCGTTCCGCCTCGGCCAGCCGCTTCTTGAGCGCCGTCTCGGCCTCGGTAATCTCGCGTTGGCGTTTCTCGGCGTCGGCGCGGGCGGCGAACGTCGCCTCGCGGGCGGTCTTGATGTCGCCCAGCATGTCCTCCATCGCCACGTCGGCCTCGGTCAGCCATTTGCGGGCGCGTTCCAGGATGGCGAAGGACAGTCCCAACCGTTCGGCGATGGCGAAGGCGTTGGACCGGCCCGGCAGGCCGATGGTCAGCTCGTAGGTCGGCGACAGGGTATTGATGTCGAACTCGACCGAGGAGTTGACCACGCCGGGTGTGCCATAGGCAAACGCCTTGAGTTCCGAGTAGTGCGTCGTGCCGACCACCGTCACCCGCCGTTCGAGCAGCGTCTCCAGGATGGCCCGCGCCAGCGCCGAGCCTTCGACTGGATCCGTCCCCGCGCCCAGTTCGTCCAGCAGGACCAGCGAGCGCGCGTCGGACTGGCGCAGAATCTCGATGATATTGCTCATGTGCGACGAGAAGGTGGACAGGCTCTGCTCGATGCTCTGCTCGTCGCCAATGTCGGCATAGACGCCGCTAAAGGGCGTGATCAGCGAGCCTTCGGCGGCGGGGATGTGCAGCCCGGCCTGGGTCATCACCGTCAGCAGGCCCACCGTCTTGAGGGCGACCGTCTTGCCGCCGGTGTTCGGGCCTGTGATGAGCAGGATGCGGAAGTCTTCACCGTTGTAGATGTCAATGGGGACAACTTTGGTGGGGTCGAGCAGGGGGTGGCGGGCGCGGACGAATTTGAAGCGCGGCGCGTTGACCAGGGGATACTCTGGCTCTTTGGGAGGGGTCTCCGTCGGCTCCTCGTCGGACTTCGGCTTACGCGCCGCCTTGCGCTTGTCCTCGAAGCTGCGGGTGCGGACCCGCATCAGTTCCGGCGCAATCGCCTTGATGGCGAACGAGTAGCGCCCCTTTGCCAGCGCCAGGTCCAGTTCGGCCATCGCCATGACCGTCTCGTTGAGGGCGTCGGCGCGGTCGGCCACCAGACCCGACAACTCACGCAGGATGCGCTCGATCTCGCGCTGCTCCTCGCTCAGCAGTTGCCGCACCCGGTTGCCCGCCTCGACCACGGCCAGCGGCTCGACAAACAGTGTCGCGCCTGACGCCGACACGTCATGGACGAGGCCGGGGATGCGGCCCTTGAAGTCGGCCTTGATGGGGACGACGAAGCGGCCGTCGCGCTCGGTGACGAGGGCTTCTTGCAGGTATTTCCGCGCCTCGGAGTTGAGGATGCGGTTGATGCGCTCCATGACCTGGGCGCGGGCGATGGACAACTCGCGGCGGATGCGGGCCAGGTCCGGGCTGGCGCTGTCTACGACCTCGGCGGCGTCATTGATGGCCTGCGTAATGGCCTGGCTTAAGTCGGGCAGCTCGCTCATGCGCCGCGTGATGCCATAGAGCAGCGGGAGCTTCACCTCCAGCCGTTCAATGTCCTTACGCAAGTAGCGAGCCGCGCGGAGAGTATCAGAGACTTCGAGCAACTCGGATGGTTGCAGCACCGCGCCGATCTGGGCATGACGCACGTGGCCGCGAATATCCCGCGCCCCGCCGAGGGAGACATCCCCCTTGCGCGCGATCCAGTCCTTAGCCTCGCTGGTTTCGCGCTGGCGCCGCGCGACCTCGTCAAAGTCACCGGTCGGCGTCAGGGCCAGGGCCAATTCGCGCCCGGCGCTAAACGCCGTATACTCGGCCAGCAGGTGCAATACTTTTCCAAACTCTAGAACTCGTAATGACTTGGCATTCATAAGCGCTACACACCACATCCTATGGCTCAAGAACACGGATTAAAAGAATAGACGGATCGGCTCATCCGTAATCCGTCCATTCTCTCAATCCGTGTTCTACTCTTTGGCGGAATACGCAACACCATCAATTCTAGGGTAGCCAGCGGCCCCTGTCAAAGGGCATTCGGGCTATTTTGTCCCTAATGGACATCCATCGAAAGGGTGACGGTAGTCGGTAGACAGTAGTCGGTCTGTCTACTGGCTACCGACTACTGGCTACTCCGCTAGCTCCACCCGTGCCAGGCTCACGATGCGCTCCAGCGCCCGGCGCACCACCTCGGTTTCGGGGTGGCGGACGATGATGTAGCCCTCGCCCTCGTAGCTCTCGGCCTTCGGCTGGCCGACCTGGGGGACTTTGAAGTCTGTTACCAGGTGGCCGACCTCGCGGTAAACCTGGTCCAGCCCATTCACGGCCTTGACACGCCCCTCACCCATGCCGCGCAAATAAGCTCCGCCGGCCGCGTACTTGCGCGTGGGTGGGTCGAACGTCTCGTAGACCAGCAGCCGCACCCAGGCCTGGACGGCGTCGAAATCGTGCGCCCGCGAGATGAGCGTCGTGAACTGCGCCCCCGGCGGGCGGGCGGCC
>JAHCIE010000485.1 GCA_026129385.1 Anaerolineae bacterium | reverse complement strand
TCACACGCCACCCCCTTTACCTGTTCCCCCCGTTTCCCCCACCCCGCCCCACGGCTAGGTTCGTTCGTAGGGGTCGTACAGCCGCTTGTGCTCGTCGAGGGCATAGCGGTCGGTCATGCCTGCAATATAGTCGGTGATGACGCGATAGCCCTGGACAGTGAAGCCACCTCCGTCGCGCACCTCAGGGTTGACTTGCAGCAGGCGAGCGCGAGTCTTGGCGGGCAACTGACGGTAGTCTTCCTCGAAAGCCTCGAACAGGGCGATGAGCACGCGCTCCGCCTTGCGAAACATGCGCACGACACGCGGGGCGCGGTACATGTTGTCGTACAAGAATCGCTTCAGTTCGGCGACCTGAACGGCCATCGTGGGCGACAGGCTCGCCACCGGCTGCGACAGGCGTCGCACGTCATCCGTGCTTTGGGGGTTGGCTGCCTCGATGTTGTCGGCCGTGGTGCGGATGAGGTCCGTTACGACCAGGTCAAACAGCTTGCGAATCATGACGTGGCGGTTTAGCTCGGAAAACGGGCCATCGGCGTAGGCCAGGATGGCCTGCCACAGGCGCACGCCTTGGAGGGCCGACATGTCGGCGGTCAAGATGCCTGAGCGCAGGCCGTCGTCCAGGTCGTGGACGCTGTAGGCTAGCTCGTCGGCGTAGTTGACGATTTGCGCCTCTACTGACGGCCGCCACTCCGGCAGGAAGGGGGCACTGAACTCCGGCGCGACCACGTCATACTCTGTGACGTGCTTGACCATGCCCTCGCGGGTCTCCCAGGTCAGATTGAGGCCACTATAGCCGGGCCAGCGCTTTTCCAGTCGGTCCACGATGCGCAGCGATTGGACGTTGTGGTTGTAGCCGCGGCCGGTGTTGACAGGGTCGTTGGGATCGAGGCCCATCCGCTCCAGCATCAGGCGGTCAAGAGTAACCTCGCCGCTGTGGCCGAAGGGCGAGTGACCCAGGTCGTGGGCCAGGATGATAGCTTCCGACAGGTCTTCGTTGACGCGCAGGGCGCGGGCGATGGTGCGCGCCATCTGGGCCGCTTCCATGGTATGCGTCAGGCGGGTGCGGTAGTAGTCGCCCTCGTAGTTGATGAATACCTGGGTCTTGTATTGCAGGCGACGAAAGGCCGTGGTGTGGATGATGCGGTCACGGTCCTTCTGAAACTCGGTTCGATAGGGGTGCGGCTCGCCGCCGTGCTGGCGGCCGCGCGACGTTGCCGACTTCTCGGCGTAGGGGGCCAACCACTGGGCCTCTAGAGCATCGATTTCGGTTCGCGGGCGGACGTGCGTCCCCAGGTCGGTCTGGGACAGGTTCGCGCTCATCGGGTCACCCCTCCTTTCCGCTGAGGCTGAGCAAGTGTAGCACCATGCCTGCTTGCCGACAAGCGGTGTTTGTTGCGTCCCCCTGTACGGCGGGCGTATAATTGAGATGCGACGTGTCACGCACGCCGCCCCGTCTGTTGCCCACGGGCCGCCCTCCGGCTCTTCGCCTCAGCCCAGGAGACTGCGTATGCTTAACTCGTTCGGCGCTCGCTCCTCCCTCTCTATCGGTGACCGCGACTATACCATGTTTCGCCTGGACGCCCTGGCGCAGAAGGGTGTCAACCTGACGCGCCTGCCCTACTCGCTGCGCATTCTGCTAGAGAATCTGCTGCGGACTGAAGACGGCAAGAACGTCACAGCCGACGATATTATGGAGTTTACGCGCTGGGACCCGAAGGCCGCTCCCAGTCAGGAGATCGCCTTCACACCGGCCCGTGTCATCATGCAGGACTTCACTGGCGTGGCGGCTGTGGTTGACCTGGCCTCGATGCGCGATGCAATGGCCGAATTGGGCGGTGACCCTGAGAGAATCAATCCCTTGCAGCCCGCCGAGCTAGTCATCGACCACTCGGTACAGGTGGACGTGTACGGCACCCCCCTCGCCATCAAGCTCAATACGGACTATGAGTACGCTCGCAATAAGGAACGCTACGCGCTGCTACGCTGGGCACAGACGGCTTTCGAGAACTTCGCGGTCGTGCCGCCGGAGACGGGCATCGTCCATCAGGTGAACCTGGAGTATCTGGGCCGCGTAGTTTTCGGCGTCGAGAAGAATGGCGAGCGCCTGGCGTATCCGGATACGGTCGTCGGAACTGACTCGCACACCACGATGATCAACGGCCTGGGCGTGCTGGGCTGGGGCGTGGGCGGCATCGAGGCCGAGGCGGCCATGCTCGGCCAACCGGTGTCGATGCTTGTGCCGCAGGTCGTCGGCTTCCGCCTGACGGGCAAGCTGCCCGAAGGCTCGACGGCTACCGACCTGGTGCTGACCATCACCGAGATGCTGCGCAAGAAGGGTGTCGTCGGCAAATTCGTCGAGTTCTTCGGCTCGGGTATTTCCAATCTGCCGCTGGCCGACCGCGCCACCATCGGTAACATGTCACCGGAGTTCGGCTCGACCGTGGCTATCTTCCCGGTCGACGCCGAGACGTTGCGCTATCTCCGCTTCAGCGGTCGTAGCGAGGAGCAGGTGGCCCTGGTCGAGGCTTACATGAAGGCGCAGGGCCTGTTCCACACCCCCGATGCTCCGGAGGCCGAGTACAGCGACATCTTGGACCTGGACCTCAGCGCCGTGCGGCCCAGCATCGCTGGCCCGCGCCGGCCCCAAGACCGCGTTCTCCTCACCGATGCGAAAGCCTCGTTCACGCAGCATCTGCCCGCCCTGCTGCCCCCTGGCGCGGCGCACCACAGCGCGACGCCAGCCGCCGTCGCGCCAGCCGGCGTCACGGTGACGATGGACGGCCACCAGTTCGAGCTGGATCACGGTTCGGTGGTCATCGCGGCCATCACCAGTTGTACCAACACCTCGAACCCGTCAGTCATGGTGGCGGCGGGCTTGCTGGCGAAGAACGCCGCCGAGCGCGGGCTGACCGCCAAGCCGTGGGTCAAGACCTCCCTTGCTCCTGGCTCGAAGGTGGTGACCCAGTATCTGGATCATGCCGGCCTGACGTCGTATCTGGAGCAGATTGGCTTCTAC
>JAHCIE010000484.1 GCA_026129385.1 Anaerolineae bacterium | reverse complement strand
GATGCGTGAAACGTGATGTGTGGTGCGTGGTGCGTGAGGACTCTCGTCGTATCTCACGAAACACGCATCACGTCACGCCCTACGCCGTCGCAACACGGCCCGCTCTAGCGGCCGCTTGGCCTGAATGAACCACGGCTCGTGTCTGGCGTAGCGATCGACCAGGATCGTGTACAACCCCAGTCGCCGCCCGGCCCACACGTCGGTAAAGATCTGGTCGCCCACCATCGCCGCTTCGTCGGGGCGCAGGTCCAGCACGGCCAGCGCCTGCCGCAAGCCGCCACGGCGCGGCTTGCCCGACCTGGCGATACCGGGCACGCCCAGTTCCGCCGACAGCGTTACGATGCGCTCCGGCGGGCTGTTGGAGGCAATCGCAACCTTGAAGCCCTGGGCCAGCGTCGCCTTGATCCAGAGCGTGACGAACGGATCGAAGCGTTCGCCGTGGTGCTCCATCAGCGTGTTGTCCAGGTCGAACAGCAGACCGCGTATGCCCCACGCGGCCAGGTTCTGAAGGGGAATCTCCTGCACCGAGCGGACAACGAGGTCGGGGGTGAACTGGTCCAGCAAAGAAGTCATATATTATGTCAATTCCACGTCATGGGGACCACTCTCCTTGACGCCAGCCTGGGTGATGCGCACGAAGCGCGCGTTGGCCTGTAACTCGGGGATGGTTCGCGCGCCAGCATAGCTTAGCCCCGAGCGCAACCCCCCCACCATCTGGCTCAACATCTCGCCCACATCGCCCCGGTACGGCACGACGGCCTCCACCCCCTCGGCTACCACGGCCTGCCAGTCTACTTCCTCGGGCGGCTTGTCCCCGGACTCAACCCCCTGGCGACTGATATTCGCCGCCAGCGACGCCATGCCCCGGCTGACCTTGTACTTACGGCCACGGCGCATGATGGTCATGCCCGGACTCTCCGTCGTTCCCGCCAGCAAGCTGCCGATCATCACCGTCTGCGCCCCGGCCGCCAGCGCCTTGACCAGATCGCCCGACGCCCGGATACCGCCATCGGCGATGATCGGCACACCCAGCCGCTGCCCCGCCGCGGCACACTCGATGATGGCCGACAACTGCGGCACGCCGAAGCCCGTCACGATGCGAGTGATGCAGATGGAGCCGGGACCAACCCCCACCTTCACCGCATCCGCCCCCGCCTCGGCCAGGTCCTCGACCCCCTCGGCTGTCGCCACGTTACCGGCGATAATCTCCACCGCCGCGCCTAGCTGGCGGCGCAGTGTGCGCGTCGCGTCGATGGCGTTCTCCGAATGGCCGTGGGCGATATCAACGACAATCACGTCCACCCCCGCCTTGAGCAGCGCCTCGGCCCGCGCCATATAGCCGGAGCGCACGCCCACCGCCGCGCCCACGCGCAGCCGCCCCTTCCGGTCCTTCGTTGCCAGCGGGTGCTGCTGCCGCTGCACGATATCCTTGGATGTGATGACCCCGTGTAGCTTGCCCTGCTCGTCCAGCAGGGGCAGCTTCTCGATCTTGTGGCGGTGCAGGATTGCCTTCGCCTCGTCCACCGACGTATTAGGCGGTGCGACGATGAGCTGCGCGCGGGGCGTCATCACCTCGGCGACCGGCCGCTGCGCATCATCCTCAAACAGCAAGTCGCGCTCGGTCAGGATACCCACCAGCGCCCCGCCATCCATAACCAGCAGGCCGCCAGTGTCCCACACGCGCATGGCGGCTCGCGCCTCGGCGACCGTCGCCCCCGTGCCGATAGTATACGGACTCTCGACCACGTAGCTCTCGGCGCGCTTGACCTTCGCCACCTCGGCCGCCTGGCGATCTGGCAGGTTGAAGCGGTGAATAATACCGATACCGCCCGCCCGCGCCAGCGCAATCGCCATCGCCGACTCGGTGACGGTATCCATATTCGCACTCACGATGGGGATATTGAGGGTGATACGCCGCGTTAGGGGCGTCGCCGTGCTAACGTCGCCCCGCGAGCGGATGCTAGATCGCCGGGGAATCAGCAGCACATCGTCGAAGGTCAGACCCAGGGGAAACTCCGTCGGCCCCAAGTCGTCAGACTCGCCCATTGCCGCGATGGGTGACACGGGAACGGCCATGTCGCTCTCCTTGAAACACAAGGGCGGGGTTGCATTGCCCGCGACTGTCTTCACCCGCGAATTATACACCGTTTGCGTCCGGCGTGCGGCTACGGATCGTTGGTGGCACACTACACTCATCTGGCGCAAAGGGCACAAGAGGCACGAACGTGACGCCCAAATCGTGCAACACCCTCGTCTTTGCGACGTATGCTATAATGGATAGCAGTAGGGTATGGCAGACCTGACAGGCCCCTGAGACCCATCAGGTATAGCACGCGGTACGCCAGGCCTGACAGGCCCCCTCAAAGGCCTGTGGGGTCTAGAAAAGAATGGCAGGTTGTATGTTCCCCCTCAAGCGTCTTCAAGTTGGCGTAGCTCTCACCGTTGCCGTTCTCCTGGCTGTCCTCCTCGTGGGCATCAGCCACGCCCAGGGTGACATCGTTACCTACCCCCGCTACGATATGGACTTCCAGATCCAGAAGGACGGCTCGGTGCTGACCACCGAAACCCAAACCGTCGACTTCAAGGGCACGTCCCGTAAGCGCGGCTTCACCGACATCCCGCTTGTCAACGTCGGCAGCATCACCGATGTCTCCGTTAGCGAGCCGGGCGGCCAGCCCTACCGCAATTCCAGTAGTGGCGACCCCGGCACTTTCACCGCCACCCGCGAACGCGCCACCAACGGCGACTCCGTGATGCGCATCACCCTTAACTTCCAGCCGACAGCGGGCCAGAAAACCTTTCTCATCAAATACCGTCTCAACGATGCCCTGCGCATTGCCGACGCCGGTGACCAGTTCTATTGGGCGGCCCTCCGCAGCGGGCGTGTCGGCCCTATCGAAAACAGCCGGGTAACTGTAACCCTACCCGAAGCGGTGGACTCTACCCAGATACGCGCCGAGGGCAGCGTCGACGGGCGCACCTCCATCCAGGGGACCGTACGCGACGGGCAGACCATCGAGTACAATATCCGCA
>JAHCIE010000483.1 GCA_026129385.1 Anaerolineae bacterium | reverse complement strand
CCACGAAGGCGCGCATGCCCTCTTTCTGGTCCTCGGTGCCGAACAGCAGGTAGAAGTTCTTGCGCTCGGCGGTCAGGCCCCGTTCCAGGTAGTCGTTGAAGACGTCGTTCACGCTTTCCTTGACCAACTGCGCCGCCAGGGGTGGCTTGGCGGCGAGTTTCAGGGCCAGCGCTTTGGCTTCATCCAGGTAGGTGTCGGCCGGCGCGACGCGGTTCACCAGGCCCCACGCCAGGGCTTGCTCGGCGGTGATGGCGTCGCCGGTCAGGCACACCTCCATCGCCCGCGCCTTGCCGACAGCCTGCGCCCAGCGCTGCGTGCCGCCCGCGCCGGGGATGATGCCCAGGTTGATTTCCGGCTGGCCGAAGCGCGCCGTCTCCGAGGCCACGATCAGGTCACACATAAGGGCGACCTCGCAGCCGCCGCCCAGGGCGTAGCCACTGACGGCGGCGATGAGAGGCTTGCGCACGCGGCGAATGCGGTCCCAGGCGGCGAACTGGTCGCGCTGAAGCTGGTCGGCGATGGTCAAGTCGGCCATCTCGCTGATGTCGGCCCCGGCGGCAAAGGCGCGCTCGTTGCCAGTGAGGATGATGCAGCGCACCGCCGGATCACGGTCGAGGCTCTCAAGGGCATCGACCAGCTCGGCGATGACGGCGCTATTGAGGGCGTTGAGCACCTTGGGGCGATTGAGGCGCACAATCGCGAGGGGGGGATCGGGTTCGACGAGAATGGTTTCGTAAGGCATCCGATGTCTCCTGTGACCTTCAATTCTGAAGTGTCAACCGTTTCTGGATAGCTAGGCCATCACCCGGCCCCCGTCGACGTGAATGGCCTGGCCGGTGATGTAGGCGGCCGCGTCGGAGCAGAGGAAGACAACGAGGTGGGCGACGTCCTCCGGCTCGCCCAGGCGACCGAGGGGGATGCCGGCCAGCCACGCCGATAGCTGGGCCGGGTCGGAGCGGGCGTGGGCGGTCATCTCGGTGGCGATCACGCCAGGACAGACGGCGTTGACCCGCACCCCATAGGCGGCGAACTCGCGGGCGGCCTCTTTCGTGAAGCCGACGACGCCGGCCTTACTGGCCGCGTATGCCGAGCGCATCGGGAGGGGGGTGGCTTTGCCGGCGATGCTGGAAATATTGACGATGGACCCGTGACCTGTGGCGCGCATGACGCGGCCGGCCGCCTGGGTTCCCAGGAAGACGCCGCGCAGGTTGACGGCCTGCACTTCGTCCCACTCGGCCGGGTCCATGGCGAGGATAGAGGCGCGCGGTTCAATGCCCGCGTTGTTGACCAGGGCATCCAGGCCACCGAAGGTGGCGACCGTCTCGGCAACCAGGCGCGCTACCGTTGGCGGGTCCGACACGTCGCCCGCCAGCGCCAGACTTTCGTTGCCCTGCCGGACGATCTCAGCGGCGACGGCCTGGGCAGAGGCTGCATCGATGTCGTTGACACCGACCGCGTAGCCCTGCGCGGCGAAGGCCAGGGCGATGGCGCGCCCGATGCCGCGACCCGCGCCGGTGACGAGGGCGACTGGGCGGCTCATAGGGTGGGGTCGTCAGCCGACCAGTGGCCCAAGCGGCGAGATGCGCTTGAGAACGTCGCGGCTCTCACGCGCCGTGGGCGTGTCGCCGAAGACGGTCATGCCAAAGCTGACGCCAAAGGCCACCGTGGCGAGGATGAGCGGACTACGTATACCCAAGGTACGCAGACCTGTGGCGGCGGCGATGCCGGGGATGATGTTACGGATGGTGAAGTCGCGGTCAAAGCCTTCCTCCTCCAGCATCTTCTCGGTTGCTTTGCTGTGCTCTCCGGTTGGCATCCCGATCGTCTGGCGGACTGGATCAGCGACCCGCAAACCCAACATGTGGCCGCCGAATGCCGCTGCCGTCACAGCGGCGTAACTGATAAATAGATTGCTAGCGCCTGCTCGGAAGGACTCCGTCATACCCATCTCCCCTTCGGCCGCCGTGGGATTGTTAGCAGGTCGGGGCGGCGTATGCTGGAAGCATAGCATAGCGCGTTGCGCCGGTCAATACGAGGGACGGGCGCATTTGAGTGGGTAGGCGCTGTGTGCTATACTTTTCGAGTCGGGTCAGGACGGAGCGGGCGCCTGTAAGATTGGGTGCGGCCTGCCAGTAAGGAGAGTGGTTATGCGTGTGCGTGGAGTGCGGTGGTGGTTGCCGCTGATGGTAGCGATCGTGTTGGCGTTGGCGGCCAACCAGGCGTGGGCGGATAGCCCCGAAGACGAGGAGCCGAGTTTCGACGCCGTGGTCCATACTCAGCCGCAAGCGCCGCTACCCACCATCAAGGGCTTGGCGACGCGTGTCTACCTGAACAATGTCAAGCACGATTGGCAGACCTGGAACAATTGCGGCCCCACGACCACCAGCATGGCCCTCAGCTACTACGGGATTCGCATCCCACAACTCACCGCCGCCAGCGCGCTGAAGCCGAATCCGAAGGATGTCAATGTCAGCCCTGACCAGATCGTGGCCTACATTCGCAGCCAGGGTCTGGATGCCCAGGTTCGCGTCAATGGCAACCGCGACGTGCTCGTGGCCTTGTTGAACGCAGGTATCCCGGTCATGGCCGAGCAGTGGATCAACGATTACGGCGGCATGGGCCATTACCGCCTGGCGACGGGCTATGATCTCAGCAAGGGAACCATCACGTTCGATGACTCGTTCTATGGACCCGACCGCGTCTGGTCTATGGACGAGTTTGAGGGGCATTGGTCGGAGTTCGACACCAGTCGCATCTATATCCCGGTGTATCGCCGTGACCAGGCGGCGCTGGTGAACTCCATCCTCGGCCCCGATGCGGACGATGCAACCATGTGGGTGCGGGCCGAGGCCGGCGCGCGCGCCAACCTGGACGCATTCTCGGATGATGGGAAGGTGTGGTTTGGGCTAGGGGATGCGCTTCTCAACCAGGGCCGCACCTACGAGGCGCTCCAGGCCTACGAGCGCGCCTACAGCCTCGGCCTGCCCTGGCGCTTCTACTGGTACCAGTTCGGCCATTTCGAGGCCCTGGCGCG
>JAHCIE010000482.1 GCA_026129385.1 Anaerolineae bacterium | reverse complement strand
CACAACTGGCCCAATCCGCCATCGACGTCACCCCCCACCAGGAAGTCTACGCCGTCGGCGACGTCGTGACCGTCACGGTGCAGTTGAGCAATCTGGTCGATTTCTACGCTGCGGATTTGGGCTGGACCTTCGACGCCGGCTCGTTCCAGGTAGTCGACGCCAACCCCAACCTGGCCGGCGTTCAGGTCAAGCCCGGCGACTTGTTCGCGGGCGATTCCCTCCTTATCCAGAATCTTGTCGATAACGGCACCGGACTCATCAAGTTCGTCGGAACGCGCCGCAACCCCGAACCGCCCGTCAGCGGCTCAGGCACGGCCGCCATCGTTACCTTTCGTGCCGTCGGGGCGTGTGGCAGCACCTTGTTAGAACTGAAGCGGGCGACGCTGACTTTGAGTGACAACCTGGCCAACAATATTGATTATCAGGAGGCCATCCCCTTCGACCTGCGCACCGCCGCCTGCCCCTACCGCCAGTTCCTGCCCCACCTGAGCCGGGGTCGAGGCTGACCACTAGAAAGACCTGACAGGTTTCAGAAAACCTGTCAGGTCTACCGTTATGCGGCCGTGCGCCCCCGGCACGCGATACGCGCCGCCCATGCCGCCGAGGCATCGTGCATGGCCGATGCGTTGACTTTTCCCCAAACGGGGCATACAATGAGAGCGGTCAGCCGCTGTGCCTCGGCGCGTCGGTTGAGGAGGAAGTGACCCAACAATGGATACGCCCCTGTGGATATGGATTGCCTTTAACATATTTGTCGTCTGCATGCTGGCCCTTGACCTGTTGGTGTTTCATCGCAATGCCCATGTGGTCAAGGTCAAAGAAGCGCTGCTCTTTAGCGCGTTCTGGATCGCCCTCGCCCTGGCCTTCAACGTAGTCGTCTGGTGGTGGCAGGGCAGCGAAGTCGCCCTCCAGTTTCTGACGGGTTATCTGATCGAGAAATCGCTGAGTGTCGACAACCTGTTTGTCTTCCTGCTCATCTTTTCCTATTTTGCGGTTCCTGCCAAATACCAGCATCGCGTGCTGTTCTGGGGTGTGCTGGGCGCGTTGGTAATGCGCTTTGTATTCATCATCGCGGGGGCGGCGCTGATCGCGCGCTTCCACTGGCTCATCTACGTCTTCGGCGCATTCCTGATCTTCACCGGGCTGCGCATGGCGCGCAAGGGCGAGGATGAGATTCATCCTGAGAAGAATCCTGTCGTCAACTTTGTGCGCCGTTTGCTGCCTGTCACGCCCAATTACCACGGCGGGCGGTTCTTTATCCGCGACATGGGCCGCCTGATGGCGACGCCGCTGCTCATCGTGCTGGTCATGGTCGAGACGACGGATGTCCTGTTCGCGCTGGACTCGATCCCGGCCATCTTCGCCGTGACGACTGATCCGTTCATCGTCTACACATCGAATGTGTTTGCCATCCTCGGCCTGCGCTCGCTGTTCTTTGCCCTGGCCGGAGTCATGGTTCTGTTCCACTACCTGAAGTATGGCCTGGCGGCGGTGCTCACCTTCATCGGCGCCAAGATGGTCCTGATCGACTTCGTTCACATCCCTATCGGCGTATCCTTGTTGGTCATCGCCGCTATCCTGGTCATCTCAGTCGTCGCGTCCCTTGTCTGGCCGCAGTCAACGGAGAAGGCGACGACCGAGGAAGCAGGTCATCCCATCTCAGACCTGGAACCCAGAGGCACAGAGGCACAATAAGGCTAAGCCACACCCTCAATCAACACCGGCAAGGAGGTATCATGGCAGACACGCCCGCGGCAACCACCCTCAAGCGCACGCCGCTCTACGAGGCGCACTGTACGCTCGGCGCGCGCATGGTCGAGTTCGGGGGTTGGGACATGCCCGTCCAATACCCTGGCGGCATTCTCGAAGAGCATCGCGCCGTGCGCGAGGCAGCGGGCCTGTTCGACGTCAGCCACATGGGCGAGGTCGAGATTCGCGGCCCCCAGGCCCTCGCCTACCTCCAACGCCTCGTGACCAACGACCCGGCCAGAATGGCCCTCGACGACGCCCAGTACACCGTCATGTGCTACCCCGACGGCGGCGCAATCGACGACCTGATTATCTATCGCCTCGGTGACGATGACTATCTCGCTGTCGTCAACGCTTCTAACAAGGACAAAGATTTCGACTGGATGCGCGGCCAGGTGGACGGCTTCGATGTCCAGGTGGTCGATCGCTCCGACGACTACGGTCTGGTGGCCCTGCAAGGGCCGCGCGCCGTCGACATCCTGCGACCGATGACCGACGCCGACCCCGCCGCGCTGGGTTACTACACCGCCCGCCGCGGCCAGGTGGCGGGCATCGATGCGCTGGTTTCCCGCACCGGCTACACGGGCGAGGACGGCTTCGAGATCATGGTCGCTGCCGATGATACCCCCACCCTGTGGAACGCGCTCATGGCGGCGGGCGCTGACTATGGCCTGCGCCCGGCCGGTCTGGGCGCGCGCGATACGCTGCGCCTCGAAGCCGCGATGCCCCTCTACGGCCACGAGCTGGACGCCCAGACCAACCCCATCGAGGCGGGCCTGCCGCGCTTTGTCAGCCTCGACAAGGGCGACTTCAACGGCCGCGCGGTGATGGCCGCCGCCAGGGCCAACGGCCCTGCCAAGCGCCTGATCGGCTTCGAGATGGTGGGGCGCGGCATCCCGCGCGGTGGCTACGAGATCAGCAAGGACGGCCAGGTTGTCGGCGTCGTCACCAGTGGAACCCAGTCGCCGACGCTGGGCAGGGCCATTGGTATGGGCTATGTGAAGCCCGACTACGCCGCCGTCGGGACCGACCTCGACATCATCATTCGCGGCCAGCCCGTGGCGGCGCGCATCGTCAAGCGCCCCTTCTACAAGCGAGCAAAGTAGATACTGTGAGTGACGCTGCCCCCCAGGCTAACCTGGACGGCGAACTGCTCTACGGCGAGCGGGTGACGCTGCGTCCCTACGCCTACCCCTTCACCGAGGACGAGTTGCGGCGCGTCTACACATGGGGCCGCGACGACGAGGTGCTGCGCTGGAGTGGTGGCATGCCGCTGCACATGTCCTTTG
>JAHCIE010000481.1 GCA_026129385.1 Anaerolineae bacterium | reverse complement strand
GGTCGAGGCCGGTTTGGCCTGGAGCCGCGAGAGCACCATCACCAGCATCCTGCTCCTGGCCCTGATGGCCCTCGGTCTCAACGTCATGCTCGGCTTCGCGGGCATGTTGGACCTGGGATACGCAGCCAGTGTCGGCCTGGGCGCGTATACAGCGGCCCTGCTAGTCGATCCCTTTGGGCGACTGGCCGCCTTCCTGCCCCAACCCCTGGATATCCTGCTGGCATTGCTAGCGGGCATGGCCGTCGCCGCCGTGTTCGGCCTGCTCAACGGCCTGCTGACGTCTCGTCTGCGCGCCGACTACCTGGCCATTGTCACCCTGGCTTTCGGCTCGATGGTGCGCCAGATTGCCATCAATCTCTCAGCCTGGACCGGCGGCATGCAAGGCCGCTCCGCCCTGCCTGCCCCCAGTCTGCTCGGCGTCACCCTCGCCTCACCCGCCGCGCGCTACTACCTGGTCCTCGCCCTGGTTGTAGCGGCGGTGTGGCTCAGCTTCCGCCTCATCCGTTCGCGGCAAGGTCGGGCGTGGCGCGCCTTGGGCGAGGACGAGGTGGCCGCCGCCAGCAGCGGCATCAACGTAGCGCGCGCGAAGGTCCTGGCCTTTGCCATCGGCACGGCCCTGGGGGGGCTAGCGGGGGCGGCCCACGTCGCCAGTTACGGGCAGATCTCGCCGGAGCAGATCGACTTCACCCTGTCCGTGATGGTCCTGGCGGCGGTGGTCATCGGCGGACCGGGCAGCGTACTGGGCGTCGTGATTGGTGCACTGGTCATTGGCCTCTACGACCGCGTCGTGCTGCCGGGGCTGGGTGGCTGGCTAGCCGACTACCGCCTGGCCCAGGGCGGCACAGCGGCCCTGCTCGACCTGCGCGAGCTGAACTTCCTCGCCTTCGGCCTCGCCCTGTACCTGACTGTCCTATGGCGGGCTGGCCGCGCCTCGCGCGCAAAGACCGAGCCGGTTTTGGATCCGGGCCACGACGCACTAGAATTACAGGGCGACACGCCGTGATAGATCATCTCCAACGAGCGAGACTCATGGACCGCCACACCATCCGCCTCACGACGCTGGCCCACTGCGCGGGCTGAGCGTCCAAGATGGGGCCAGAGGCCCTGGCGCACGTGTTGCGCCCCATCAAAGATATCTTCGGCGCGCCCGGCGCCCACCCCGATCTACTCGTCGGGCTGGCTGTCAGCGACGACGCCGCCGTCTATCGCCTCAACGACGCCCAGGCGCTCATTCTGACCACGGACTTTTTCCCGCCGGTGGTCGATGATGCTCACACCTACGGCGCAATTGCCGCCGCGAACTCCATGAGCGACGTCTACGCCATGGGCGGCGAGGTGCTGCTTGCCATCAACGTCGCGGGCTTTCCCAGCGGGCTGCCCGCCGACCTTGTCGCCGAGGTATTTCGCGGCGGCGCGGAGAAGGTTGCCGAGGCGGGCGGCATCATCGCGGGCGGCCACACCATCGCCGATGACGAGCCGAAGTACGGACTGGCCGTGACGGGCCTGGTCCACCCCGACAGGGTGATCACCAAAGGTGGCGCGCAGGTTGGCGACCGTCTCATGCTGACCAAGCCCATCGGCAGCGGCGTCATCACCACCGCCGGTCGCGCCCAGGCCGCCGACGCGGCCCACATGGCCGAGTGCGTGCGCTGGATGGCGACCCTCAACCGCGAAGCGGCGCGCGCCATGCAGGCCATCGGCGTCCACGCCGCCACCGACGTCACTGGCTTTGGCCTGCTCGGTCATGCCCTAGAGATGGCCCAGGCGAGCAACGTCACCTTCCACGTCTCCGTCGCAACGGTCCCATTGATGTCCGGCGCGCTGAGCTATGCCGAAGCAGGCCAGCTGCCCGGCGGCGCGCACCGCAACTGGAACTGGCTGCGGCCCCACGTCCAGGTCGACGCAGATGTGAGTCAGGTACACCTGAGCCTGTTATACGACCCACAGACCTCCGGCGGCCTGCTGATGGCCGTCGCCCCTGACCGCCACGCTGAGATGGTGGCGGAACTGGCGCGGCGCGGTGTGCCGGCCTATACGGTAGGTGAGGTCATCGCAGGCCAGGGCATCTTGCTCTCGGCTTGACCAGTCGGGCCTCCCTCGCTATTATCTTCCCGTCTGTAATTTCCCGTCCCCAAAGGAGCCTGCATGAGTAGCCCTTCCACGGCGACCGCTCGGCGCAACCTGGGCGCCGACGCCGACTACGCTGAACTGAAGCGCATCGTCAAGGAGCGCGGGCTGCTCAACAAGCAGCCGCGTTACTATACCTTCCGCTTCATCGTGACGCTCGCCATGTTCGCGCTCAGTTGGGTCATCCTCTTTGCCGTCGACAACCCCTGGGTCCAGGTTCTCAACGCCGTCTACATGGGCTTCATGATGACCCAGGTCGGCTTCCTGGGCCACGACCTGGGCCACGGCCAGGTATTCCACGACCGCCGCCGGTCCGATACCGTCGGCCTGCTCCTGGGTAATGGGCTGATGGGCATGAGCCGCACGTGGTGGGTCAACAAGCACAACGCCCACCACGCCAACCCGAACGTCGATGACATGGACCCCGACATCGACATCCCCATCCTGGCCTTCTCGGAGCAGGACGCCCTCTCCAAGCAAGGCTTCTTGCGCCACCTGGTGCGCTATCAGGCCTACTATTTCATCCCCATCACCTTCTTCCAGGCATGGGGTATGCATAAGATCTCCGTCGAGACACTAATCAAGGACAAGCCGGCAGGTTGGCGCAGCGAACTGACCGTCCTCATCATCCATTTTATCGTGTATGCCATGCTGGTCTTCCTGGCGCTGGGCGTTCCGATGGGCCTGCTGTTCATCTTCATCCAGAAGTCGGTGACCGGCCTCTATAACGCCTCGGTGTTCGCGCCAAACCACAAGGGCATGCCGGTGTTGGACAAGGACAACCACCTGGACTTCCTGCGCAAGCAGGTGCTCACCTCGCGCAATATCCAGGCCCATCCCATCACCGACTTCTGGTACGGCGGCCTGAACTACCAGATCGAGCATCACCTGTTCCCGACCATGCCCCGCAACCAGTT
>JAHCIE010000480.1 GCA_026129385.1 Anaerolineae bacterium | reverse complement strand
GGCCACGTGAAACACCGTGGATGTCAGCTCGCCCGCGATCTTGTACATGTTGGGGATCATCAGCAGCAGGCCCTGCGAGGCGGTGAACGTCGTCGCCAGCGCGCCGCTCTGCAGCGCGCCATGAATGGCCCCCGCCGCGCCGCCCTCGGATTGCATCTCGATGACGGTGGGCACTGTTCCCCACAGGTTACGCTTGCCGACAGCCGACCAGGCGTCGGATAGCTCACCCATCGACGTTGATGGGGTGATGGGGTAAATTGCAATGACTTCACTTAACTTATAGGCAATGTTGGCAGCTGCCTCATTGCCTTCAATAGTGATCTGCTCACGGGTCATGGCATCCTCCTAGGGCGGGACAAGCACCCCCCTAGTATAACCCCGCGACTGGGCGGGGTGGGTGAAGAATAGGCAACGCTACAGGGAGGCTCTTCTACGCTACCCGTATGCGTGCGTCGGCAACCCACACACCCTCGCCGGGGGGCAGGGCATCGACTGGGGACAGGTTGATCTCGGCAATCTCGGGCGTGGCTTCGGCCAGGCGTGAGACGCGAAGGAGCGCCTCTTCGAGTGCGGGAAGGTCAACGCCGCGCCCGTCGATACCCTCTTCCAGGATGGGGAAGGCCCGGACTGCCCGCACCATGGCGCTGGCGTCCTGGTCTGTCAGGGGCGTCACCCGCAGGCATATGTCGCCGATAGTCTCGGCGTAGCGCCCCGCCAGGCTGAAGGTGACCATCGGGCCGAACGCGGGGTCCTGGACGACGCCGATGCGCGTCTCGACCCCCTGGCGCGTCATGGGCATGACCAGGACACTCTTCTCGCCGTGGTCGTGACCGGCGAAGTGTTGTCGCATCTCGCGATAGACGCGGCGGACAGCGTTGGAGGTTGGGATATTGGCACGGAAACCTTCGCCCTCCGCGGTCTGGGGCGGGGGTGCGGCCGACCAGCGCATGGCGACAGGAAAGCCGACTGTTTGGGCCAGCTCGACGGCCTGGGCGCCAGAGCGGGCGACCCCGCCGGGGCCATTGGGCAGGCCTATCGCGTTGAGGATGATTCGTGTCTCGTCGGCTGTCAGCCAGCCGGGGCCGCGTTCGGCCAGGGCCGTCGCGGCGATGCGGCGGGCCGCCTTCGCATCATCATCGTCGAAATCGGCAATGATCGCTGGCGGGCGTCGGCGCCACTCTGCATAGGCGACGAGCTTGGCGAGGACGTGGGCGGGTGTCTCAGGCGAGGCGTAGACAGGGATACCGGGCGGGCCGGGGGCGGTCGGGTCATCACCGGCCATCCGACCCAGGAGAACGGGCTTGTGGGAGCCGTGAGCGCGCGCCTCAGCGATGCCGGCCGCGATGGCCCGCTGCACGGCATCGTCATCAGACAGGCCGACGCCGACGTAGACGACGACAAGGGCATCGATTTCTTCGTGGGTCAGCAGGGTGGCTATCCCGCGTTGGTAGCTCTCTGGGAGGGCAGCGACGTGGATGTTCACCGGGTTTGCCGCGCTCGTGTTCGGTGGTAGCACGGCGCGTAAATGGTCCTGGGTGTGCGTCGAGAGGGTGGGAACGGTCAGCCCGGCGGTCCGGCAGGCATCGGCGGCGAGGAGGCCGGCCCCGCTGGCATTGGTCAGGATGCCGATGCGGCTACCGTCGGGTAGTGGCTGCGTCGTGAGGGCGGCGGCCAGGTCGAACATCTCTTCGAGGGTGTTGGCGCGTAGGACGCCGGTCTGGCGGAAGAGGGCTTCGACGGCGGCGTCGCTGGTGCCGAAGGTGCGACCGCTCTTGACGGCGACAATGGGCTTGGCGTGGCTCACGCGGCGGGCCAGGCGGGCGAAGCGTTGTGGGTTACCGAAGGACTCCAGATACAGCAGGATGGTGTTAACGTTGGCGTCCTCTTCCCAATACTGGATGAGGTCGTTGCCCGACACGTCGGCCTTGTTGCCGAGGCTGATAAAGTGGTTGATGCCCAGACCGCGTTGCGCGGCCAGGGACAGCATACCGACGGCGACGCTCCCGCTCTGGCAGGCAAGGGCGACATGGCCCGGCGTGGGCTGAATGGGGGAGAAGGAGGCATGCAGGCGTAGGTCCGGCTGGGTCGTGATGAGGCCGAGGCTGTTGGGGCCAATGAGGCGCATGCCTGCGTCGCGCACCGTGGCGACAAGCTCATCCTGGAGGCGCTTGCCTTCTGTGCCCGCCTCGGCAAAGCCGGCCGCGACCACCACGACGGCGCGGACACCGCGAGCGGCGCAGGCCCGCACGGCGTCCAGCACGTGATCGCGCGGCAGGGTGATGATGGCGAGGTCGGGCGCTTCAGGCAGCTCGGCGACGCTCGGATACGCGCGGATGCTGTGGACGGCGTCTGCGTTGGGGTTGACCGGATAGATGACACCTTCGTATCGGCCCCGAATGATGGAATCGATGACCTGGTGACCGACGCCACTCGACTTGCGCGACGCGCCTATGATCGCGACGGATTGGGCCTCAAAGACCGGGCGTAGCGAAGCGATGGTCGAGACCCGATCACGCATTTCGGAGCGGGCCGTGCTATTGGCGCTCGGCATGACCGACAGGTCGATCTCAATGTCGCTGCCGTCCCAGCGTGTCTTTACCTGGAAGCCAGACTGGCGGAAGGTCTCGATCATGGGGCGGTTGTCCGAGTGAGTCACAGCCCAGAAGCGCGTGATGCCTTCCCGCGCTCCTAGCACGGCCAGCCGCTCTAGCAGGAGGCTGCCCAGGCCCTTGCCCTGGAATGAGTCATCGACGGCGAAGGCTACCTCCGCGCTTTGGGGGTCGATGGCAGTATAGGAGGCGGCGGCAACGATGCGAGGATGCCCGTCGATGGTGCGCTCTACGACCAGGGTGAGCTGATCCTTAGGATTCGAGGGGTCGCACATGGCGGCAAGAAGCTCGTCGCGAGGCGGGCTGGGTGAGAAGAAGCGGTGCAAGCGAGATTCGAGGGATAGGCTGGTGAAGAAATGCCGTAGTTCGGCGAGGTCTTCGGGGTGGGCAACGTGGATGGTTGCGGTCGTTCCGTCGCGCAGGATGAGGCGGCCC
>JAHCIE010000048.1 GCA_026129385.1 Anaerolineae bacterium | reverse complement strand
GAGTCATGGCGGTGGGGTTAGCGCTTCATCGCCTGCGCCGTCAGGCTTTGGGCCATGAAGCGTTGGGTGGCGGTGGACCGAATTGTCGTCGCTACCCGCGGGGCGGGTCAGGGTTGGGAGACTTGTAGATTGCCGAAGACGACGCGCGCCTCGCCGGAACCCAGAAGTGATGTGCTAACGCCGATGGCACCCCCACTGAAGGCGGTATCGTCAACAGCATCGACGTCGACACCGTTGACACCGACGATGATGCGAGAGCCGTTGGCATGCACGCGCAGGCGGTTCATCGCCAGGCCCGGTTGGACGCGCTCCGAGGCGGTGGGGGGGACCAGGGGGGTGTAGCTGCCGCTGACAATCTTGCCGAGGCGGTAGGTGCCGAGGCCATCGACCTCGAACAGGTAGAAGTTGCTGGCGTCGACCCGGCGAAAGATGAGGCCGTAGCGTGTCTCGACCGCGCCAGCTTCAAGGCCGCTATCTGTCTCCAGGGAGAAATTGTCGAAGCGGATGGGCGCAGTGGCTGCGACAGTGCGGTCGGGGCCGCTGACGGTGGTGACTAATCGCCCGCTCTCGATGGTCGCCCCGCCGCTGGCATCCTGAAACAGGGTCCAGCCCGCGCTGTTGTCACGGAAATCGTCGCCAAAGACGATATTGGCAGCCGGGGGAGGGGTGAGAGCGACGGGCGGGTTGACCGACGCCAGGGTGGATAGCAGGGGCTGTCCGCCGGCCAGACTCATAGCGACAATGCTCATGAGGCAGGTCGATAGGAGGCAGACAGCGGCTATGGCGCAGCCTACGAGAATCCATGGGACCAGTTCTGTCCCAGCGCCGGGCGCATTGCGAGGTGTCTCAGCCACGAGCGGTTCTCCCTGGGCGTGGATAGCGTTCGGGTGTGGACATTATAGCACAGGGAATAGGGAAAAGGCCAAACGTGTCGTGCCCCCGTGGGGCCGGGCTTGGCGTTCGATGCTGAGGGGCGTATCATTGGAGACCGAAGCGTATCGGGTGCTTGACGACTACGTTATTCAGAGTATGATACCGGACCGGAGGGCAGCACCGAATGCCATTTAGCAACATTAACGCGTCCATTATGCTCGGCCTGCTCCAGGTGATGGTGGACCGTCTACCGGAATACCTGGACGGTCCATATGTATTTGCGGATGTTCGCCTGTTGACCTCGGAGAATCTGCCTTATGCGATCCTGTCGCTGAGCAGCATCCAATGGCACGCTCTGGAAGTTCAGCGGCGGCAGGGCGAGTTGAGTATTGACGATCACGCCCTCATTCGGGAGACACTGGCGCGCCTGGAAGCAATCAAGACGCGGCAGGCTGCGGCGTATCAGGCCAAACTGCAAAGTGAGTTGCGGGGGCTGGTCGACGCCTGGGTCAATGATGTGGAGGGGGAGCGCGAGACGGGCGGCTCGCTACGCGCGCTGCCGGCCGACCTCGAGCGGCGGCGCACGCAGATCGACCGGGTGCTGGAGAGCGTTGCCGAGGAAGTGGACGTGCTGGAACTGCGGCGACGCCTGCGGGCGACGCCGCAGCCGCCGCCCCGCCGCGAGCGGCGCGGCGCGCGGTCAGCGCCGGTAGTTGAAGATGAGGCGTCAGGGTGAGGCGGAGCCAGCTTTGAGGCCATCACATTCGCCACACATGCGCCATTGGGTGGCGTTGGGTGTGGCCGTCGGCTTGTTTCTGGTGTTGGCGCTGGCCTCGCGGTCAGTGGTAGATGCGGGCTTCGGGTCATCCGATGGAGGTGGCGACCTGGGTAGTGGGGCTGCGCCTCCAATGCAGGTGGATGCGGCCACGCCGACGCGGCCTGCGGTGCGGGTCACGGCTGGTCCGCCCCCCGGCGGGCAGCCGTTACCGCCGACGATCCCACCTGTGGGGCAGCCGGCGCGGCCTGGCAACCAGACGTTGCCGCCGACTATCCCACCAGCAGGGCCGATTGGGCAGCCGACCAGCGCAGTGCCGCCGTTGCCGGGGGCCTATCCGGCCCAGCCCGGCGCGCCAGCTACGACGGCCCCGCGCCCGCCCGCAGCTGCTACGCCTCTCCCCGTAGCGACCAGCGCGACGGCGGCGGCCACGGCATCCCCTCGCCCTACCGGTACGGGGGCGACACCGACGACGGCCGTGGCGCCCGGCGCACCAGCGTTCCTGACCCTTAGCGGACGGATTGCCGAGCGCGACGGCGCGACCTTTGTGGTGGCAATCCCTGGGCGCGGGACGGTTGCCGTCTCACCGGGACCGGATACCGAGGTGCGGCGCGACAATGCGCCCTCGTCCGCTGCATCGCTGGCGGTGGGAGATAATGTGACGCTGGTTCTGGGCGATGGGAACCAGCTGCTACGCATCCTGGTCAACCCAGAGACGCCCGTCGAGCCTGAGACGGCGAACCCGGCGTGGACGGTATTCTGGCAGGCGCTACTGGGCCTGGTGATGATGGGTGTAGTGCTCGTGATTGATTCGGAGTTGCGCGACAAATTCGTGGGCGCGCTTGTCGAGCCGAGCCGCTCATATCGACAAGGCAAAGGACCGGGGAATGGATCATCAGGGAAAACTTAACAAGCCCATTACCGACGAGGAACTGTACGACGCAGGGGTGAACCGCGATACCCCGGAGCACGAGCCGCCCCCGCCGCCCCTTAAGCTCGCCAAGAGCGTGAACTGGTCCTCGGTGGGCGTGGAGTATCGAGCGATGGGCAATGTTACGACTGTCCCGCCGGTGCAGGCGCGCCGCCGGTCGAACGACAAGGCTTATGCCTGGCTGGCGTCGTGGCAGCCCGCGCCGCCTGCGCCCGCCGAAGAACCTGCGCTGGAGGACGAGGCGACCGAGGCGGAGGAAGCCCCCGCCCTCGAGCACGCGCCTATCGCGTCCGCTGCTGCCGCCGAGCCGCCTCAGCCGGAGGCGTAGGCCAGGGTCACGGAGGCGCGACGACAACGAACAGAGCGGCTTGCGTTGCTGGTGGCGACGCAAGCCGCTCCTTTATCTTGAGGCCAACATGCGCTTTTCCCTGCGCTTCAACAATGACCTGCCGCCTGCTGAGTATGTGCGCCTTGCCCTGGCGGCCGAGGCAGCGGGCTTCGATCAGTTCTGGGTGAGCCACGACCTGTTCTGGCGGCATGCCTGGACGATTCTCGGTGCAGTGGCGCAGGCCACGCAGCGAATCCAGATTGGTACGTGCATCGTCAACCCCTACACGACTCACGTGGCGGAAATCGCGATGGCCGCCGCCACGCTGGATGAGCTGAGTGGCGGGCGTGCCCTGTTGGGGTTTGGCGCGGGGGCCGGCGACTTCCTGCGCTGGGTGGACATCCAGCAGACCACCCCCCTCGCCGCCACGCGGGACAGCCTTGTGGCGCTACGCATGCTCCTCGGGGGCGGTCGTCCCGTGGCGAGGGCGGACGGCGGCATTGACCTCGACTCCGGCGACCCTGTGCGCCTGGCGCGGTGGACCCGCGAAGCCTATCTGCGCTTCCCCGCGCGCCGCGTACCCATCTACCTGGGGGCGATGAGTCCCAAGATGCTGGCCCTCATCGGCGCGCAGGCTGACGGCGGGCTGCCGCTGCTACTGCCGCCTGAGCACTACACCGAGGTGATGGGCTATGTCGCCGACGGCGCGCGCGGGGCTGGGCGCGACCTGGCGGAGGTAGATGTGGCGGCATGTGTGTGGGCGTCGGTCTCGAACGACCGGGCGGCGGCGCGCGCCGCGCTGGCGGAGAAGGTGGCCTACTACGGGCATGCCTTCAGCCCGCTGATTCTGTCGCGCCTGGGCCTGAGCCACGCCGATCTGACCGAGATTGAGCGCGTCGCGCAGCGTGAGGGTGATATCGCGCGGGCTGCGGCGATGGTAACGGACTCCATGCTGCGGGTGGGGGTGGTGGGGACGCCAGTCGATCTACTGCCACGCCTGGAGTGGCTGGCCGAGCAGGGGGCGCGGCATCTGAGCTTCGGACCACCCCTCGGCCCTGACCCGCTGGCCGCCATAGAGATGCTCGGTCGCGAGGTGCTGCCATATTTTGGCAAGTAGCTAGAAGCCAGATGTCCGAATGCCATCGGCTGGCAGCTGGCTACTCACCTCTGATGACGGCTCTCTGACGACTGACATCCGACATCTCGCCTTTGCCTGTGCTTTGCTCAGCGCGCGTGACCAGCACAATTCCCACCAGAATCAGCGCGATGCCCAAGAACTTGACGGGGCCGGGCCGCTCGTCGAAGAACACGACGGCCAGGATCGTTGCGCCGATCGGCTCGCCAACCACGGTGACGGTGACGAAGGTGGCAGAGACGTAGCGCAGGGCGTAGTTGAACGAGGTGTGCCCGATGAGCTGGGGGACGGCGGCGAGCAGGAAGAAGAGGCCGTAGACGGCGGGGCTGTAGCCTAGCAGGGGGACGCGCAAGGCGAGGGCCAGGCCGATGAGCGCCACGGCGGCGGTCCCGTAGGTTAGAGTGACATAAGATAGAAGGGACAGCTTCTGGCGCAACGCGCGACCGATGAGAAAGTAGCCAGCGCCGGTTGCCGCGCCCAGCAGCGCCAGGGCATCACCGACGAGGGAGTCAGGCATACCGCTATTGGCGTCGCTGAAGGCGATGATGACGCTGCCGAACACCGAGACGACAACGCCTATCCAGCCGACAAGGGGTAGGCGCTCGTGGAGGAACAGGGCCGACGCGACGGCGGCGAACAGAGGGTACATCGTGACCAGCGCGACCGAGGATGCGACTGACGTGAATTCCAGCGAGCTGATCCAGCTGGCGAAGTGAGCAGCCAGCAGGACACCTGACAGCGCCGCCAGACCGAGGTCGCGGCGGGTCAGGGCGGCCATCTCGCCGCGCGCCGAGGCCCAGGCTGGACCCGTCAGCAGCAGGGCGGCGATGGTCAACCGCCACGCGGCAATAGCCAGGGCGGGCGCGCCCGCCATGTTGGCATAGCGGATGAAGATCGCCGCGAAGGACACGGCGATGATACCTACGACGATGGCGAGGTAGGGGGAGACGGGGGGAGACGACGCGGGGGATGGCTTAGTCAGTGCGCGCCTCGACCGTCTGCAAGTCCCACGCAAATAGCGCCCTCATGACACAGTGCCTGCCAGGCTATTGTAGGCTAGCAAGGCCAGGTACACATCCATCATGTTGTCGAGGGTAATTTCCACGTGGCGGCCGTCGATGCGTCGCGAGCCGGGCACGGTGGCGGCCATCTCGGCGTGCATGGTCTTGCCCCAGCCGACGACCAGGTGGATGGGCGGCGCGACGACGAAGGGGGCGGGGCGTGGCCCCGCGACAGCGGCTTCGGCGGCGGCGCGAATGCGGGCGTGGGCCGCCGGGAGTGGCAGCAACTCAGCAGCGTAGCGGCCCACTGCACGCTTGACCACGGCAGTTTGCAGCCCCGTGCCGAGCAACTCGCTAGCCTCCGCGCACGCCTTTTCGTCGCCGGTGACGAGGGCGACCGGGATACCCAGCGATCCAGCCACGGCCGCGTTCAGGCCGATTTCGCCCACCTCACGCCCGTTGAGATGCACCTCGAAGATGGAGTAGGTCCAGGTATGGTCAAGGATGGCGTCGGCCACGCCGGCCCGTGCGTGGTAGCCGACCAAGAAGGCCATGTCCCAGCGGCGCTGGCCGTCGCCGCCGACAAGTACGGTGTCTGGCCCATCGGCGATGCCGGTCATCATGGATAGCCGTTTCGGGGAGCCGGAGATGAGGCGCGCCGCCGGGTGCAGCCTCTCGATGAGGATGTTGCGCATGGGGCCGTGGCTGTCATTGACAACGATGTCGCCCGCGCCACCCGCCTGCGCGCCCTCGACGGCGGCGTTCACGTCGTCGGTCATGAACTGGCGGGCGCGCGGGTAGTCAGAGTGGCCGGGCGTGGTGTACTCGTTGTCGATAATGCCGCTGATGCCTTCCATATCGGCGGAGATGAAGACGGCGGGGGGCGCGCTGGGCATGGGGATGGGGACCTTTCTGGTAGGGGCGACCACGGACCACCGACGACCGACCACGAGATCAACTGGTGGTCGGTCGTCGGTGGTCGGCAGTTAGTGAGCGAGCGCCTCAGCGGTGACGCTCTCGAGGTGCTGGACGGCAGCGGCGATTCGGTCGCGGGCAACCGCATTGGGCATGAGAAGGGGAGCGCGGGCGTAGCCACCCTGGTAACCGCGCAAGTCGAGCGCCACCTTGTAGCCCGCGACGCCGTAGGGCCGCGCGATGGCGGTCTCGATGGCTGTCAGTTCAGCCTGGAGGCGGCGCGCGTCCTCGTGGCGATTGGCGAGGGCGGCGTCATAGATGGCGATGCACAACTCTGGCGCGATATTGGCGACGGCCAGGTTGGCCCCGATGCAGCCGATGACCATGGCCGAGTGGAGGACGCGCGCGCCGCCGGTGAAGACGGCGAAGCCGGGCCGGGATAGGGCGACCTCGGCGGCGAGCTGGCCCGCGTCGGCGGCGCTGTCCTTCATGCCGATGATGTTGGGATGCTGCGAAAGCTCGGCTACGGTCTGGGTCTCGATGTTGAGGCCGGTAAAGGGCGGCACATTGTAGACGAGGATGGGGACGGGTGAGGCGTCGGCCACCGCCGTGAAATGGGCGACAAGGGCCGCGTGGGTCATCGCCGGCTTGTAGAAGAAGGGCGTGACCACCAGGGCCACGTCGGCCCCCAGCTCGGCGGCCCGTTTCGTCTGACGGATGGTCTGCGCCGTGCCCAGGTGACCGACACCGACGGATAGGACACGGTCGCTGGGGACAACCTCACGCGCGGCGGCGATGACCTGATCGCGCTCATTCTCTTCGAGGACAACGAACTCGCCGGTGGAGCCAAGGACCAGCAATCCGTGGATGCCAGTATCGAGCCAGCGGCGAGCGTTGTGCCTGACGGCGGCCACGTCGAGCGCGCCTTCAGCCGTGAAGGGCGTGACGCAGGCGGGATAGATGCCGTGTAGATGTACATTCGATGAGGCCATATCGGTCTCCTGTGGGTTCAAAGTTCCAACTGTCAACCCCCGTACACCCACTCGCCGCCGAGCATCGTGGCGTCGACCTGGGTGGCAAGGATATCGGCGGGATCGCTGGCGAAGATGTCCTTGTCTAGCACGGCCAGATCGGCGAGCTTGCCAGGGGCGATGGACCCCTTGATGCCCTGCTCGCCTGTAACATACGCGGCGCCGAGGGTGTAGCCGTGGACAGCCTCGTAGACAGAGAGGCGTTGCTCGGGGTACCAGCCGTCGGGCGGTTGGCCGTCGGCGCGCTGGCGCGTCACGGCGGCGTGGATACCGACCATCACGTCGGGCGTCTCGACGGGAGCGTCGGAGCCGAAGGCCAGCCGTGTGCCACAGCTCAGCAGTGAGCAGAAGGCGTAGGCCGTCTCGCCGCGCTTGCCCCAGTACCTATCGACCATAGCCATGTCTGACGTGGCGTGGATAGGCTGGACGGAGGCGACAATCCCTAGCTGGGCCAGGCGGGGCAGGTCGGTGGGCGCGATGACCTGGACGTGCTCGATGCGGTGGCGCAGGGGCGAATCCTTACCCGGACCGGCGCGCCACGCAGCAAAGACTTCCAGTACCTTGTGGTTGGCCGCGTCGCCGATGGCGTGGATGGCGCATGCGATGCCGTGCCCGGCGGCGCGGAAGGCCAACTCATGCAGCTCCTCGACCTCGGTCGTGACGATGCCGCGATTGCCAGGCTGACCCTCATAGTCGGCGAGCATGTCGGCGGTTTGCGAACCGAGGGCGCCGTCCATAAAGATCTTGAGGCCACCGACGCGCAGATTGTGATCCCCGTCCCAGGAGCGCATGCCGCGCCGAATCATGTCCTCGAGCTGGTGTTTGTGGATGTAGTGGCTGATACGCCAGGGGAGGCGGCCCTCAGCCTGGAGGGCGCTGAAGTCGTCCCAGAGGGCGAGGGGGTCGGCGTAGCCCATCTCGTGGCCGCCAACCAGGCCGAGGCGGTGGAAGTGGGGCCAGGCGCGGCCCAGGGCAGCGCGACGTTGGGTCGCGTCGGGAACGGGAACCGCGTCATGCACCAGGTCGGTGGCGTTCTCGGTCAGGATACCGTTGGGTGCGCCATGCGCGTCGTGGTGGATATCACCGCCGGGCGGGTTGGGCGTGGCAGCGGTGACGCCAGCCACTTGCAGCGCCAAGGAGTTGGCCCAGATCATGTGCCCCGACTTATGGGTAAGGACTACGGGGTGATTGGGGGCGACGCGGTCGAGGTCCTCCCGCGTGGGCCTGCCCGTGGGCCAGGCGCTGGCGTTCCAACCCCAGCCTTGCAGCCACTCACCAGTTGGGGTGGTCGCGGCCCGCTCGGCGACCCGCCGCAGCGTCTCGCCAAGTGAGGGGACGCCGTCGAGGGGAATCTGGTCCAGGCCCAACGCCCAATGCATGATGTGCAGATGGGAGTCGGTGAAGGCGGGGAGGAGGGTGCGGCCCCCCAGGTCGATGCGTCGACCTGGGGGCATGTCCGCCGCACGTCCGACGGCCACGATGCGCTCGCCCTGCACGGCGACGGCCTCGGCGGTGGGCGTAGCCCGTTCCAGGGTGTAGATTCGGGCGTTGGTCAGGACAAGGGTCTCACTCATACGGAAGCTCCTGCTGCGAGTCGTAGGGCGTGATGCGCTTCTCCATCTCCATGCCGTCTCGCCCCTGGCCGTAGTAGCCCCGCCGCAAGCGAAGCTCCTCGTAGCCCAGGCTGCGATAGAGGTGGCGGGCCGCAGCGTTGTCGATACGGACGGTCAGCCGCAGGCGCGGCGTCGCTGCTTCGGCCTCGACGGCCAGCATGAGGGTACGGCCGATCCCTTGATTGCGCTGATCGGGGTCAACGGCGATGTTCAGAATCCACGTCTCGCCCGTGGCCCGGCGGCCCTGGGCCAGAACGAAGCCAAGCATCTTATCGCCCCGCGCCGCCTGGAGGAAGACGCCACCGAAGGCAAAGCCGATGAGGAAACCCGCCCAGCCCCAGGCCTCGCGGCCAAAGGCGCGCCGCTCCAGCCGAATCACATCCGCCAGGTCGCGAATATGCACCCGGCGCACCTCAACCGCCGCTGTCGAGGTCGTTGTCAAACCCTCCGTCGTCATCGTCAAAGTCGTCTTCCGCATCCCAACTGTCGAGGTGGGCACGAATCTCGTCGCAGGCCTGGATGACCAGGGCAGCATCCCAGTCCTGGCCGGTCTTGTCGCGCCAGCCCGGCGTGTCCGGGTGTCTGGCGACGAAGTCCTGGGTGCGCGATTCGAAGAGGGCAAGGGCGGTGCGTGGGTCCTCCTCGCCGAGCAGCCGCTCGATGAGTCGCTGCTTGGTGGACCAGCGTGCGACAAGCTGATTGGCAACGGCCGCAGCGCCGCCCTGGGCATGGGCGGGGCGCATCAGGCCGTTGCTTGCCAGCGGCTTGATGGTCGCCAATAGGTCTTGCAGGGCGTTGCGATCTTGATCGGGCATAGCGCTCACGACAGGGTTGCGTGGGGGCGAGGGTTGGTCCTTCGCTTCCTTCGCGATCACAGGCCGTTCATCGGCTCCGCCTCTTGGGGGGCGAGCGAGCGAAGTCCAGAAAGGCCAGGGTTCGCTCGCGCTGAAGCCAGTCCGCCGTCACGATGGGAGCTTGCTTGATGAGCATGCGAACGGGCACCGGTGTTACCTGACCGAGGCGCGTCAGCAAGTCCTCGAAGGCGCGGCCGACAGCCGGGTTGGGATGGTTGTGCAACTGAATGGCTAGCTGCGCCGGTGAGGCATTGGCCTGGGCCTGGAAGGTTGGCTCGAAGCGGCGCGCAGCGATGGCGAAGAAGTAGGACAGCATGGGGCGCATGAGGCCGCGCACCCGCTCCTGGACCGTGTCATCGGAGTAGGCCAGATAGAAGAAGGCGAGATAGTACGGGATAGCGCCCTCGTACTCGCGCTCCACAAAGCGGTGACCTGCCTGGACGGAGCAGTAGCCTGCCAGGTACCACTTGAGGTCTTCAAGGGTCGCGCCTGACTCGCCGGCCTCGACAGCCATCTGCTGAGTCTTCGTGGCGAGCAGGTATTTGGTGGCGCTGGCCGCGAAGTCGCGCACGCGGAGGCGCGTCCCGTCGTCGAAGAGGCGGCGCGCTTCGATGGCGGTGATGACGGATTCGGGCGGCGGCTCTATACCCTCGAGATCGACCAGGATAGGAACCAGGGCCGGGTGGCCCGCCAGCGGGCTGACGGTCTCGTGGGGTGCGGCGGAGTAGGAGCCATTGTGCTGTTCGATGGCGCCCGCGCTTACCAGATCGCCCAGCAGGCTCTCGATGTACTCGGTGTGCTCCTGATCGCCGAAGAGGGCGTTGGACATCTCGGTGGCATCCACCTGCAAGCCGCCCTCGACGAGCTTTCGCACGTACGCCCCTTCGCATTGTCGGACGAACGTCTCGGCATCGATGCCGGGCAACAGCTCCGCATTCGCCGCGAGTGAGGGTGGGTGGTCGAATTCGAGGCAGCCACCACGATACACCAGCCGTACGACATCGCGTACCTGACTCTGCGGGCGAAGCATGTTGTCGCCGTCGTAGCGCTCGCGCAGCGCGACAGCGGCCTGGTCGAGGCTGAGCGGCTGCATACTCAGGCGGAATAGCTCGTACAGGTCTACCAGAATATCACGTCGCACGCTACTTTCGACCACCGGCACGCCAACACGCCGTAGATAGCGTTTGTAGGTTTCGGCCAGGGGACGAACATCACCACGTGCGGCTGCGGCCGCCATCTCGCGGGTATCGAGGGGGGAGACGTAGACCTGGCCGTCGCGGGTCTCCAGGCGCACCAGGTCTGCCGAGTCTTCCAGGAACGACTTGAACTGGTCGTAGCCGTAGTAGGCTTCGTTGAAGGCGGGGTCGAGGGCGACCATGCGCTGCTTGAGCTTACCGGCGAAGACCGGTAGCTCGCCCTGCTGCTCGAAGGCGCGGAGAGCGCGGAGTAGCAAGGCATGAGCCTCGCTGACATCGAACTCCTGGGCGAGGTCGAGAGCGCCCGCGATGGCTTCGTAGAAGACAAATTCGTCGACACTCTTGATGAGAATCTCGCTGGTAGAGCGGCGTAGACCGATGCCGATGGTGTACTTGCCGTACTCGCGTAGCTTGTTGATTAGTGAGGAGTAGTCGGAGTCGCCGGATACGATGGCGTAGGTCTGGATACCGGGGTGGGTGAAGATCGTTTCCACCGCCTCGATGCACAGGCGAATGTCGGCCCCGTTCTTGTGAGCCATGCCGTAGCTGTAGAGCTGCACGAGGTTGACAGCGTTCTCCAGCAGGTCACTGCGGTGGCGACTGAAGCGACGCCAGTCACCGTAGGCGCGCTTGATGGTCACGCGGCCACGCGCCTTGAGATAGTCGAAGAGCTTGGTAAGCTCGATCTCGCGGTGATCTTCTTCGGCGGCGGCGGCGATGTTCTCGAAATCGACAAAGACTGCGATATGGTTCTGCGGGTCCATAAACGCCCCATCCGAACTGGCAGGCTGCCGGGCCAATACAATCCTGCGGCCCTGGCGACCCAAATGGCGGAAAAGCGAATTGCTCTCGGTCAATGCTTGCCCTAATTTTGCACGCATTAGCGATTTGGCGCAAGTGCCACGGGGCAGGCTAGCGGTCCCTGGCTCGTTTGTGCTACAATTTTATTCTGACGGTAGTGCGGAGGACGTATGCCGATTGTTGTGCTGGCTGACGACGTGGCCGCCAAGATCGCGGCGGGTGAGGTTATTGAGCGGCCGGTGTCCGTAGTGAAGGAACTGGTCGAGAATGCCCTGGACGCGGGCGCGACCGATATTCGGGTCGAGATCCGCGAGGGCGGCCAGCGCCTCGTCCGCGTCGCCGACAACGGGTCGGGCATCGCTGCGACCGAGGCCGAGACGGCCTTCCAGCGGCACGCTACGAGCAAGGTGCAGTCGGCCGAGGATCTGTTCCACGTGCAAACGCTGGGCTTTCGCGGCGAGGCGCTGCCGAGCGTCGCCGCCGTCAGTCGCGTGACGCTGGTAACACGGGCGCGCGACGAGACGGTCGGAACGCGGCTGCGGCTCGAGGCGGGGCGGGTCGTGGAGCGGGCGGGCGTGGGAGCGCCAGCCGGCACCGTCATGACCATCGAGAACCTGTTCTACAATACACCGGCACGTCTTAAGTTCCTCAAGTCGGCCACGGCGGAAGCGGGGCAGGTTCATGCCCTGTTGCAACGATTAGCCCTGTCTTTCCCCGACCGCCGTCTCTCGCTGGTCAGTGATGGGCGGACCATTTTTCAGCACGCGGGTGGCACGCTCATCGATGCCGTGGCAACGGTGTATGGCGCGGACCTGGCCCGCCAGATGATCGAGGTGACGGCGGTCGAGGGCGATGGGGAGGGGCAGCCCGATCCCCTACCCGAAGGCGCGCCGACAGCCACGGGCTTCGTCAGTCCGCCGGCCGTGAGCCGTGCTAACCGCGCCCATATGACCTTCGTGGTTAATGGCCGGGTGGTGCAGGATCGCGCCCTGGCCGTGGCCGTTACCGAGGCCTACCACACATTGCTGATGGTGGGGCGGTTCCCTATCACCGCGCTGCACATTTGGGTCGCGCCCGAGGATGTGGATGTCAACGTTCATCCGGCGAAGGCGGAGGTGCGTTTCCGCGATGGCCGCGCGGTGTTCGGCGCGGTCCAGCAGGCCGTGCGGCGCGCGGTGATTCGCTTTGCGCCTGTGCCGCAGTTCGGCGGCTCGCCGGTGTGGGATGATTCGGCAAGCCGTGCCAGCTGGACCGCGCCGAACGATGCGATGGGGTTCGTGCCGCGTCCTATGTTCGGCCCCGATTGGTGGCCGACGGCCAATGACGCGCCGCCGACCGCCGAGCCACCCATGTGGGGAATGGCTACACCACCGGCGACGCCGTGGCCCGCTGGGGAGCGCGCCCTGCCGGGCACGGGGGGCACGCTGCCAATGCTGCGGGTGTTGGGTCAGGTAGCGCAGGCGTACATTATCGCCGAGGGGCCAGATGGCATGTACCTGATCGACCAGCACGCCGCCCACGAGCGCGTCCTGTACGAGGAGTTCCTGGCCGCCCACGCCCGCCGCGACGTGGCGGCGCAAGTCTTGCTGGAACCGCTGCCGCTGGAACTCGATCCCGGCGAGGCAGCCACCGCCGCCGCGCACGCCGACGGCCTGGGGCGGCTGGGCTTTGCCCTGGAACCCTTCGGGCCGGGCACGCTGCTCGTCCGCGCGGTGCCGGCGTTGCTGAAGCAGGCTGACCCGCGCCAGGCGTTGCACGAGATTTTCGCGCAGCTGGGGGAGGGGCGGCGTAATCCCGTCGAGGTGGATACCGAGGCCGCGCTGCTACGGGCGGTGTGCAAGACGGCCGCCATCAAGGCGGGGCAGACACTGTCGATGGCGGAGATGCAGGCGCTGATTCGCCTGCTGGAGGCCTCATCCTCGCCACGCACGTGTCCCCACGGCCGCCCGACGATGATTCATCTCAGTGCGGCGTTCCTGGCGCGCGAGTTCGGCCGCACGTAGGGGCAGCGCGAACGATCCATGCCCGCAGATGGAAGACGGCGCGCTCAGCGCTGGGCGCGCCGTGCGATGCCGAGGGATTGGAGCTAGGGCGCTAGCAGTGCGGCGATGCCCACCGCCCCCGGGCCGCAGTGAACACCCACCGCGGGGCCGGTCTCCACGAGACTGACGTCGAGGTCCGGATACAGGGCATGCACGCGGCGCTGCACTTCCGCGCCCAATTCGGGTGCGGTGGCATGCAGCACGCCGATTTCCTGCACTGGCCCGGCGGCTTGTACGATGTCGAGCAGGCGGTTGACGGCGCCACGCATACTGCGAATGCGATCCGTCACCTTGACAGCGGAGTCGCGGAAATCAAGAATGGGCTTGACGTGCAGCAGTGAGCCGAGCCACGCGGCCGGCGCGCTCACACGCCCACCCTTGTACGCATATTCCAGCGTATCTAGCACGGACCAGAGTCGTACCCTGGGAACACAGCTTTCAGCGGCGGCCACCACCTCTGCCAGGCTCGCCCCACGCTGCGCGGCGCGGGCCGCTTCGATGGCAACCCACCCGACAGCCAGCGACAGGTTGGTAGAGTCTACGAGCTGCACCCGGCCGCCAAAGTCCGCCGCCGCCACCCGCGCCGAGTTGAGGATGCCGCTCAAGCCCGCGCCCACGTGGACGCTGACAACGTCATCGCCCGCCTGGGTCAGGCGCTGGTACTCGGCGGTGAAGAAACCTGGCGGGGGAGCGGCCGTCTTGGGCAGAGCATCACTGGCGGCCAGGCGGCGATAGAAGTCGGCCGAGGTCAGATCGACCCGGTCGCGGAGGCTCTCCTCGCCGAATTGAACAATGACGGGCACCACGGTAATATCCAGGTTGGCGGCGACGGCGGGGGGCAGATCAGCGGCGGAGTCGGTGACGATGCGGACAGGCATGGCGCGCCCCTTTCGAGGGTGTGGAAGCGGAGGCGCGAATCCGGCGCTCTCGCTGTAGGGGGAGATGGGGGCCTGGCGGTCGCGGCGCTGGTGTCCGGGACGCGCTCAAGCAGACCGTAGAACGGCGACGCCGACCGCGCCTAGCCCGGCGTGGACGCCGACGGCGGGGCCTGTCTCGACCAGGACAATGTTGCGCTCGGGGTGGCTGGCCTGAAGGCGTCGCTGCACCTCTGCGCCTAACTCCGGCGCGGCGGCGTGGATGACGCCGATTTCATCCAGGGGACCGGCCTCGGCCACGATCTGCAGCAGGCGCGTTACGGCCTTGTGGAGCGTGCGCACCCGTTCGCCAACGACGACCTTCGAGTCGTAGATGTCCAGAATAGGCTTGACCTGTAATAGCCCGCCGACCCAGGCCTGGGCGGCGCTGACGCGCCCACCCCGATAAGCGAACTCCAGGGTATCCAGCACGGCCCACAGGTGCACACGGGGGGTGACGCTCTCGGCCAGGGCGGCGACCTCGG
>JAHCIE010000479.1 GCA_026129385.1 Anaerolineae bacterium | reverse complement strand
CGCGCCGCGGCGGAGGCCCTGGTCCAGGAGATTCAGGCCTTGCGCGCCCAACGACGGGTGGCTGCCCCGGCCCTCTCCCCGCGCCTGGCCGATCTGGCCGTGCGTCTGTCGGACCTGGGCGCGCTGCGTTTCGGCGAGTTCAAGCTCCAGTCGGGGCGCATCTCGCCCTTCTACTTCGACCTGCGACTGTTGGTGTCTGACCCGGCCCTGCTGCGCGACGTGGGCGCAGCCTACGGCGACGTCATGCGCGGCCTGGCTTTCGATCGTATCGCCGCCATCCCCTACGCGGCCATGCCCATCGGCACGGCCGCGTCGCTATACCTGGCACGGCCCATGATCTACCCGCGCAAGGAGGTCAAGACCTACGGCACGGGGCGCAGCATCGAGGGCCGCTTCGTTGAGGGCGAGATAGCAGTCGTGCTGGACGACGTGATCACCAGCGGCGCGTCCAAGCTCGACGCCATCCAGATGCTGGAGACGGCCGGCCTGAAAGTGCGCGACATCGTGGTTCTCATCGACCGCGAGGAGGGCGGCCGCGTGCCCCTCGAGTCGCGGGGCTACCACGTCCACGCCGTGCTGACTCTGTCCGACGTGTTGGATGCGCTGGTGGCGGCGGGACGCATGACGCCGGAGATGCGGCGCAGCATCGAGGACGCGCGCCATCGCGACGGGGAGGCGACCTGATGGACATCGACCTCGGCGTGACCCTGGCGGGCATCCGCCTCGACCACCCGATTCTTGCCGCCTGTGGCCCGTGGACGGCAACCGGCCCCGAGATTCAGGCCGTTGCCAAAGGCGGAGCGGCCGCCGTCACCGCCAAGACCGTGACCAGCGAGCCGCGCGCAGGCCACCCCGCGCCCAACTACATCACCTGGGACGGGGGCGCGCTGAACGCCCTGGGTCTGCCCAACCCCGGCATCCACCACTGGCTGACCGAGTTCGCGGCAACCCGCGAGCGGCTGCGCGAGTGGGGCGTGCCGGTGTTCGTCAGCGTCTACGCCGAGTCGCCCCAGGAGTTCGCCACTCTGGCGAGCTTGGCCGCCCAGGTCGCGCCCGACCTCATCGAGCTGAACGCCTCGTGCCCCAACCTCGGCCACGACCCGACCACGGGCGCGGGCAGCGCGGAGGGCATCGCCTTCGCCACCGCCGCCGTGCGCGCCGCCGTGCGCCTGCCCATCAGCGTCAAGCTGTCGCCGAACACGTCGGATATTGGCCGTGTGGCGCGGCTGGCCGAGGAAGCCGGGGCCGACGCCATCACCGCCGTCAACACCCTGCCTGCCATGCTCATCGACGCCGACACGGGCCGCCCGGCCCTGACCAACCGCACCGGCGGCCTGTCCGGCGCGGCCCTCAAGCCCGTCGCCCTGCGCTGCGTCTACGACATCAGCCGCGCCGTGGCTATCCCCGTCATCGGCGTCGGCGGCATGGCGACGGCCCGCGACGCGGCCGAGATGCTCATGGCGGGCGCGACCGCCGTCGGCGTCGGCACCGCCATCGATAGCCACGGCCCGCGCGTCCTGGGCCGCATCGCCCTCGACCTCCACGACTTCATGGCCGCCCATGGCTACCCCACCGTCGCCGCCCTGCGCGGCAAGGCGCACTGACCCCACCTGCGAAATGACAGATCGTAGGGGCAGCCCGTCCTGCATTCGTATCTCTGCTGTCCGCGCTCGTCCGCGTCCCATCCATTGGGTCTGTTTGGCGAGGCGCGCCCTCGATGCTAGAATCCGTGCCATGCGTCACCCCGCCCGCCTGCTCATCATCCTGTTCCTCGCCCTGGCGGCCCTTGTCGGCCCGGCGTCGGCGGCCGCCGCCAGCGTCGCGCCCCAGGCCCCCCCATCCCCCCGCATACGGGGGGAGCCAGAGAGGGGAGAGGCGGCGCGACCGCGCCCCGACGAGACGCCCCTCATTCGCAGCGTCAGCCTATCCACCCGCCGCCCGGAGCAGGGGCGGACGGTCGAGGTGCGCGTCGTCCTCAACCGCCCGGCCACCCTCAGCGGCGAGTTCCGCGACCAGAGCCTGCGCTTCAGCCAGAACGCCGACGGGGTATGGTGGGCGCTCCTCGCCATCGGCATGCCCAAGGCGCAGGCGGGCGTCGGCCTGGAAACGCCGGGCGGCGCGTACGACGTGTCCATCACCGCCGCCAGCGACGACGGCGAGACGGATACCGCCGAGCGGACGCTATGGGTCACCGGTCGGTCGTATACCCCCATCCCCTTCGATCCCGGCCCCGAGAAGCGCCATCTCCTCGACATCGAGCTACGCACCGCCGAGGCGACGCGCATGTGGGAGATGTTCGCCCAGGGCACGCCCGACCCGCTGTGGCAGGGAATGTTCTGGCTGCCCATCAGCGCCCCCAGCAGCGGCGGCTTCATGGTCGCCCGCAGCTACCCCGACGGCACGACCGGCTTCCACGAGGGCCTCGACTACGCCACGGCCTACGGCGCGCCAGTGCGGGCGGCCGCCCACGGCGTCGTCGCCCTGGCCGAACCGCTGGGCGTGCGCGGCAACGCCATCTACATCGACCACGGCGCGGGCGTCTTCTCCGGCTACTTCCACCTCTCGCAAATCCTGGTCGAACCCGGCCAGGCGGTCGAGCCTGGGCAGCTCATCGGTCGCGTCGGCAGCACCGGCCTGTCGACCGGCCCGCATCTACATTTTGAAATCCGCGTCAACGGCTACAACGTCTCTCCCTGGCAGTGGCTCACCTTCGAGTTCCCGTGAGACCTCAGTCGTGAGCGCCCCGTCTTTCTTTGGTTAGCACGAAGGGAAGGAATATCCATCTCTTCCTATCCGCGTTCGTCCGCGGCCACTTCTCAGGCGAGGCCGAACAGTTAGCTCCATTTCGGAAGCTGTCTATACTCTAGAAATAGTTGTGAGTTGCTATGAACGTAGTGTAAGTAGGAGAAGCGACCATGAGTGACATTCCCCGCGACGAGATTACCCCCGAATACGTCTACATGAACCGCCGACGGTTCATCCAGGCCGCGCTGCTGGCCGCCGGTGGGGCCGTGCTGGCGGCCTGTACGCCCAGTCTCCCCACGACCAGCG
>JAHCIE010000478.1 GCA_026129385.1 Anaerolineae bacterium | reverse complement strand
GTAATCCTTCGCCAGGTAGTTGATGTCAGGGGCGGGCCGCAGGTCGGGCGGGCAGGGCGTCTCGGCCGCGCAGTCCAGGTCACTGGGGCAACCGGCGCGGAAGGTGAAATCGATGCACGCTAGCAGTGGGTCGAAGCCGTCCAGCGGGCGATACTTGACCCGCCCCGGCAGGCTGTCGTCGGGGATGGGCCGGCCGCGCTCGTCGACGGCGACCAGGCACAGGGTGTACACGGAGGCGTCGCCGAGCTTGTCGACCTCGAAGGTGATGCAGCTATCGCGGCGTGGGTCGCCGGGGTCGCAGGTGCGCGGCTCGCCCAGCACCTGGATGTTGCGTACCCGACGCCCGCCACGGATGAGAATGTTAGCAGCGCGCAGGCTGGGGGCCTTGCCCAGGAAATACAGGCGCAGGCGGGGGTGAGGCAGCGGCTGGCCCGCCGCGTCGAACAGTTCGACCTCGATGTAGTCGATGCCGTTGCGGCCGCGGGCGCGCACGTCATCGCGGCGGCGATCGTCGCTGCACACTAGCTCGACCTGGCTCATGGCGTGGCCCCCCGCGTGAAGGTGGCGAGGCGCTGCTCGCCGCTACGGCGCACGGCGTAGGCGATGGATACGCGCAGGCTGGCGTCCTCGCTGGTGACTTCCAGCGCTTGCACGTCGATAACGTCGCCGAGCCAGCGTTGCAAAGCCGCCTGAGTGGTGAACTGGAGGGCGGCGGCCAGCTCGGGGCTGTTGGGCGCGAAGACCATTTGCAGCAGGCCGCTGCCGAAGTCAGGGCGGTTCACCCGCTCGCCGGGGTTGGTGAACAGCAGTAGCTCGATCATGTCGCGCACGTGGTCGTCGTCGTCGGTGGTTGCCGTGCGGCCCAGGCTGTCGAAGCGGAACGGAAAGTCGATGTTCATGGCATTCTCACATGGCGATGACGCGGGTCTGCGCGCCGACGATGAGCAGCGGCGTGCCGGTCGGGGCGCAGATCGCCTGGCTGTCCATGAGCAGCAGCGGCTGGCCGTTGGACGTCACACGCAGCGCCGAGGTGATGAACTGGGCGGTGACGCACGGCCCGTTGGCGACGGGCGGCGGCGGGAACGTGCAACCCGCCACTACATAGGGTGAAGCCAGGGTCACGGTGGGCATGCCACTGACCAGCACCCGTGGGTTGACGACCACCGGCTGGGCCTGCCCGCCGTGGGAGCAGAGTACCTGCGCGCCTTGATGCAGCACGGGTCCCGGCATGGAGCCTCCTTACGTGACGACCAGCGCGCCGTTGTTGATGGTCACTGTCGGCCCGGCCAGGACGATGCTGGCGCCCTTGCCGTTGGAGATGATGATGCCGACGTCGTTGATGACAATCATGGCGTTGGTCAGTGTCTTGAGCATGATGCCACCGGTCGGCCCCGGCATGTCACTCAGCAGCAGCGTGTTCTGGCCGGTCGTCTGCACCAGGATATTCTGGCCGGGCGGCGGGGCGGGCAGCAGGGCCAGGGCAGGGACCTCGGCCGCCGTGCCCCAGAAGCCGCCGACCCAGATGGGGTAGTCGGGGTCGCCGTGCTCGAACTCGACCCACACCCCCGCGCCGAGCTGGGGGACGGCGAAGATGCCCTCCTGCTTGCCCGCGATGGGCAGGCAGGGCATGGCCCAGCTACTGGGCAGCAGGGATGACACCTCGGGCACCATAACGAGGATGCGGCCGATCTGCATGGGATCGATGTTGTTGATGACCGTGCCGCGATACTTACCGTAGAACTTCTGTCCGCTGTCAGGCATACAAGTTCTCTCCAAGGACGAGAAGAGAGTTGGACAGGATTTACAGGATTGACGCGATTAGGGTCTTCTTTACTTGTCAATCCTGTTAATCCTGTCTACCCCTCTTGGCTCAGGGTGGGACGACGGGGGTGATGGACACCAGGCCGTTGCGGGTGAGGCTGAAGCTCTGCTTGTACTCCCCGCGCTTGATGTTGTGGGTGACGCTCTGCACGTAGTACAGGCCGTCGAAGGCCATGCCCGCGCCGCGCACGCCGACCAGCCCCCGCGCCTTGAGCGCCCGACCGTACCGCAGTACGTCTAGCGAGCCGTTGGCCGACACGGCGTCGGCCGAGCGACCCGCCTCGGCCAGCCCCTCCAGTATCGCGCCCGGTATCGGCTTGCGCGCCGTGTCGCGGAGCAGGTTGAGCTTGGTGGGCAGCGGCGGGATGAGGCCCAGCGGCGGCTGCAACGGGTTGATGTTGGGAATGGGGATGGGAATGGGAATCTTCGTCTCCTGGTTGTAGATGAAGACGATGGGCAGCGTCGCCGCGTCGGCGTTGAAGTTGAAGCTCAGCGATTCGACGTTGGTATGGGCGTCCATGCCGACGTTGAGCGCGGGCTGCGGGATGCCGATCTTGATCTCCGGCCCCCAATAGGCGGTATTCGTGCCGGGGATTGGCCCCGGCGTGATGTAGAACACATAGCCGACCTCGTCGGCCAACTGATTGATGTACTCCAGGTCCTTGCCCTGCTGGCGCGGGATACGGTCGGTGGGGATGGGCACGTCCACGAACAGGGGCGGCAGGACAGCGGGTATCATCCCGAACACAGCGTACTTGGCGAGGATGAGCATGACGCGGATGTTGTGGGGCATGGCCGGGAAGGGCGTGCCGTCGCCGTCGATGAGGTTCATCAGCGTCGTCAGGTCGGTGCCGGTCAGCGTCAGCGTCGACTGGCCGTTCTCGCCCCCCTGCACGTCCTGGCGGGTGATGACACCATCCATGAGCACGTCGGGCGTGCCGTTCATCGTCACGATGATGATGACACGCATGAAGGGCACGAGGCTACCGCCTGTCAGCAGGAACAGGGTGTGCAGCGGCGACTTCTGGCTCAACTGGAAGGTGAGCTGGAAGCCGCTGGGCGTGCGCGGCGCGGCCGAGGTCGTGACCTGGATGCTGGTCAGCGCGTCCAGCACGGCCTGGGGGACCGGCACGGGCACAACCGGTCCAATGAGCAGGGTGACGTTGACGCCCTTAAGCATTGGGCAGCCCCGGAATGCCTTCGGGCAGCGTGATGCGCAGGCGACGGCCGACGACCTC
>JAHCIE010000477.1 GCA_026129385.1 Anaerolineae bacterium | reverse complement strand
TCGCCGCCGAGGGGAACATCATCGCTCCGCGCCGCCTGAATGACGGACGCAGCTTCGAGATCTACAAGGTCTTCTACGACTCGGCCGACCTCGAGTTCCAGTTGCGTGTCCTCGGCTGGGATGCCAGCGTCGCCACGACGGCCAACTATTTTTTATATGGTGAGGTTAGCGACCGAAGACCAGAGACTGCCGACCAATGACACCCTTCTAGTGAGGGGTGAGTCCTTGGTCCTCGGTCCTTTGTCACTGGTCCTACGCCTGGGATATCGACCATGACCACTGTATCGGCGCTTGTGTCCCCCGACGCCGTGTTCAACCAGCCGCCGCCGCTCCAGGACACGAACCTCTTTGCGGATGACACGGCCCTGTGCGAGGCGGTCGGGCGCGAGGGCGGCGGCTGGATCGCCGAGCGCGCCCACGCCTACGGCGCGCTGCTCGGCCGGGCTGAGACGCTGCGTCTGGGCGACCTGGCGAACCGCCACGCGCCCACCCTGCACACCCACGACCGCTGGGGCAACCGCATCGACGAGGTCGAGTACCACCCCGCCTACCACGAGTTGATGCGTCTGGGCATCGAGGCTGAGATTCACTCGCTACCCTGGACATCCGACCGTCCCGGCGCGCATGTGGCGCGGGCCGCGCTGGCCTTCCTGCGTCACCAACTCGACGAAGGGACCAGTTGCCCGCTGACCATGACCTTTGCTGTCGTGCCGTCGCTGCGCCTGCAACCCGACGTGGCCGCCGAGTGGGAGCCGCGCGCCCTGTCCAGCGCCTACGACCCGCGTTGCCTGCCCGCCGACCAGAAGCGCGGCGCGCTGTTCGGCATGGCGATGACCGAGCGCCAGGGCGGCAGCGACGTACGCGCCAACACCACGCGCGCCGTGCCCCTCGGCGCGGACGGTCCCGGCGGCGAGTACACCCTGCACGGCCACAAGTGGTTCTGCTCTGCCCCCATGAACGACGCCTTCCTGGTTCTGGCCCAGGCCCCTGGCGGCCTGTCGTGCTTCCTGCTGCCACGCTTCACGCCCGACGGGCAGCGTAACGCGGTCCATATCGACCGCCTCAAGGACAAGCCTGGCAACCGCTCGAATGCGTCCAGCGAGATCCGGCTCGATGGGGCCTGGGCACGCATGGTGGGCGCGGAAGGGCGTGGCGTGGCGACCATCATCGAGATGGTGCGTCACACGCGGCTAGACTGCGCCTGGGGGTCGGCGGCGACGCTGCGTCGCGCCGTAGCCGAGGCGATTCATCACACCGCGCACCGCTCCGCCTTCGGGCGGCTGCTCATCGACCAGCCGCTGATGAAGAACGTCCTGGCCGACCTGTGCCTGGAGTCGGAGGCGGCCACGGCGCTGGCCTTCCGCCTGGCGCGCGGCTTCGACCAGGCTGCCCACGACCCGGCCCAGCGCGCCTTTACCCGCCTCGCCACCGCCGTCGGCAAGTTCTGGATCACGAAGCGCACGCCAGCCGTAACACTGGAGGCGATGGAGTGCCTGGGCGGCAGCGGCTACGTCGAGGAGGGCGTCTTGCCCCGCCTGTACCGCGACTCGCCCGTCAACTCCATCTGGGAAGGCTCTGGCAACATCCAGTGCCTGGACGTGCTGCGCGCCCTGCGCCACGATCCCGACGCCCTGGATGTCTACCTGACCGAGGCGCGTCTCGCCCAGGGAGCCGACGCCCGCCTCGATCGCTACCTGGCGCGGCTTGAGACCGAGGTCCACACCGCCGACGAGGCGCGGGCGCGGTGGCTCACCGAGCATCTGGCGCTGGCATTACAGGCGTCGTTGCTGGTACGCCACGCGCCCTCTGCCGTCGCCGATGGGTTCATCGCCGGTCGCCTCGCCGCTGACGGCGGCCTCGTGTTTGGCTGCTTGCCGCCAGGCGTTGACTGCGACGCCATCATCGCCCGCGCTCGCCCTCACGCTGCCTGATTATGCCTATCGCTGACCTGCACACCCATAGCACTGCCTCTGATGGCCTGCTCTCGCCCACTGAGGTGGTCGAGCGCGCGGCGGAGGCGGGCGTTACTATCCTGGCCCTGACCGACCACGACACGACCGACGGCGTCGCCGAGGCTCTCGACGCCGGTCTGCGAATTGGCATCGAGGTCATCCCCGTCATCGATATCAACACCGAGCACGAGGCGGGTAGCCTGGACATCCTCGGCTACTGGATACCGGTCACGCCAGGGCCGTTCCAGGCGCGTATCGCAGAGCTACGCGACGCCCGCGTCCATCGCGGTCAGCGCATGGTGGAAGCTCTCAACCGCCTGGGCGTACCGGTGCGTTGGGAGCGGGTGCGCGAGCTGGCGCAGGGCAGCGTGGGACGGCCCCACGTGGCCCAGGCTCTTGTGGAGACGGGCCACGTGCGTTCGCTGGGTGAAGCCTTCGACATCTACATTGGCCACGGGCGGCCCGCCTACGTGCCGCGCCCGCGCTTCACGGCCGTCGAGGCCATCCAGTTCGTCCGCGCTCACGGCGGCGTGCCGGTCATGGCCCACCCTATTCCGGCCGCGGCTCAGCATCGGGATCCCTTCCATCTCGAAGACCTCCTGCCGCGACTGCGCAACGCGGGGCTGGCCGGGATCGATGCGTATTACGGCTCGTATACCCCCGACACCATTCGCCGCCTGGTCGCCCTCGCTGGCCGCTATGGCCTCATTCCGGCCGGGGGCAGCGACTTCCATGGCCCCGCCATCAGCACGGCCCTCGGCACGCCCGGCGTGCCCATCGGTAGCGTCGACAGGCTGCGCCGGCTGCGTACAGACCCTAAAGGTCTCAGAGACCTTTAGGGTCACGCCCACCCCATGCGGCAGCGCCTCCTCCGTTGGCTCATCCCTGGCGGTATTCACTACTCGCGGCTCCATCGCCAGCTCACCCTCTTCTGGTGGGACGGTGTCTTCGCCAACATCGCCGAATCCATCGTTCTGTCGTATACGTCGCTGTACGCTCTAGCCTTGGGGGCTACCAATACCCAGGTCGGCCAGCTGACCTCGTTCCAGAGTCTCCTCGGTGCGGCCGCTCTCATACCGGGCGCACGCTTCGGTGAGTGGTGGGGCCGCCGCAAGCAGCTCGTTCT
>JAHCIE010000476.1 GCA_026129385.1 Anaerolineae bacterium | reverse complement strand
CAGACTCCAAAAGTCTCGGAGACCTTGAGGGTATTGGCTATTAAGGGGCGACTGCCAGCCGATACAGCGCCACCAGAGTCGCCAGCACTGCCACGGCCAGCAGCAGCGCGGCGATACTCGCGCCCCAGCCGAAACGATTCACAACCGCCGCTACGCCTCCGCTTTCGTCTTGCTGCGCGATCGCGATGGGTCGCCCGTGATCAGCAGGACGATGAGCATCAGCACGAAGGGCACGACGCCCGTCAGCTGCGCGGGCAACGCCGACACGAAGAGCTGAATAATACCGGCCGCCGAGAACAGGGTGAACAGGTACGTGCCCAGCGTCACCCATACCGGGTTGCGGCGGCCGAAGATGACCAGGGTCAGCGCCAACCACCCCCAGCCCAGGGTGTGATTCTGGGTCCAGCCTGGCTTGGTGCTGAGGGTAAAGGCCGCGCCCGCCAGCCCCGCCATCAGGCCCGCGAACAAGATATACAGGTACTGCGTGCGGCCGACGGGAATGCCGCGCCGCCTGGCTGATTCTGGGTTCGTGCCGATCGCGCGGGCTGTGACGCCAGGGCGAGTGCGGTACAGGTAGTACGTCAACCCGATCGCCGCCAGATACGACAGATACACGAAGATATCCTGCTTGAAGAACGGCTGCAAGAAGGGGATACTACTGAGCAAGGGGATCGGCAGGTCAGGCATGGCCGAGGCGGGCTTACCCACCATCGGGTTGCCCGCGTACGCGCTGATAGCAATGGCGACGGTCCCCACGATGAGGCCCGTGGCAAACTGGTCGCGGCGTTGGACCACCACGAAGTAGCCGAAGATGGCCGCCAGGAGTATCCCCACCAGCGGGCCGACCACCACACCCAGAATGAGATTGCCCGACGAGAACGCGACCACGAAGGCGGCCAGCGCCGACAACATGATCAGGCCGTCGAGGGCCAGGATAATAACGCCCGACGACTCGGCCATCGTCTCGCCCAGAGCTGCCAGCAGGAGCGGTGTCGCCAGCTTGACAACCTGAGAGAGGAGTAGGACGAAGTTGATGTCACCCACAGAAGCCTTCCTCCCGGCGACCTATGCCTTCTGTTCGCTACGCTGCAATACAAAGAGGGCAAAGATGATGCTACTCTGAATGACCAGCGCGAGGCTTGGGTCAATCCCCAGCCGAATCTGCAAGCCAACCGTCCCCGCGTTGATGATACCGAACAAGACACACAGCAAGACCGTGGCCAGGAGATTCATGCGGGCGATGAGATAGATCAGGATAGCCGTGAAGCCAAAGTTAGACGTGATGTCGGGAGCAAAGCGTCGGAAGTAGTCCGACGCCGTAATAACGCCCGCGACACCGGCGATAGCCCCGCCGACAATGAGGGTCAGGAAGAATATGCGGTTGGCGGACACGCCATAGTAGCTGGCTGCCGTCCGCGACAGACCGACGGCGCGCACCTTGAGACCTATCGGCGTCCGCGTCAGGGCAAAGTAGACGCCGATCAGGATGAGGAGCGCCAGGGTAATCGCAATAACATTGAAGCCGCCGACAGTACCGAAAGACGCACTAGGTGGGTATGGGATGCCCGACATGCGCCGCTGGCTGGCTTCCCACCAGATGTTGAGGAGCATGAACTTGACGAGCGCGCCTGCGACCTGGTTGAGAGCAAAGCCGCTGAAGATTTCATGGACACCACGCAGCTTAAACAGAGCGACCAGGAAGGCCCAGAAGCCCGCCAACGCCGCGCCGCCAAGAATCATGCTCGGCATGAGAACCGCCGTGGGCGCGCCGCGCATCGCCAACAACACCGCCGTCGAGCCAATGGTCGCCATCGCCATCTGGCCTTCAATACCGATGTTCCACAGCGAGGCATTGAAGGTCAGCATCGCGCTCGCCGTGGCGACGATCAGGATGGCCGCGAAGAACAACGCATCGGCGAGGCGACCAACGGTGAGGCCGGTGAACATCTCCCGATAGACCGTCAGTGGGTTCTGCCCCGCCAGGATGATCAGAATCGTGGGTAGAGCCAGCGCCGCCACGGCCGAGAGAATGCGCACCGGCCAGCCCTGACGGCGGAACTCCTCCCAGGAGAAGCGGGGCGAGGCATCGGGCTGGATACTCTGGCCGACCCCGCTCATACGCCCCCCTCTACACGCGCGATGGGATCCGCGCCGCTGATCAGGTGTTTCAATTGATGGATATCGTCGCGCGACGGGAAGACCTCGCCGATGATGCGGCCCTGCGCCATGACCAGGATACGATTGCAATGCTGCCACAGCTCTTCAACCTCGGTGGAGGCGACAGCGACACCCGCGCCTCGCTCGCACTGCTGGAGAATCCACTCCCAGATGAAGGCAGCCGTGGGCACGTCGAGCCCCCGCGTCGGGTTGTCCAGGAGCAGCAGGTCAACGTTCTTGGGCGTGGACGCTAACATCAGCCGCTGCTGATTGCCGCCAGAGAGGCCACTGGCCAGGGAAGCCGGCTGCCCCTTGAGGTGGAACTGGTGAATAGATTTCTCCGCCAGCTCATGCATGGCCTTCTGGTCGAGCAGGATACCGCGCGTGAGCGCCTTCTCGTGGGCCAGCGCGAGTTGCTCCTCGACGCTGAAGCCATCCACCAGCCCCTCGCCCATGCGGCCGGCCGGGACGACGTGGGGGACCTTCGCGTGGATGGTGCGCGTACCGCTGGCCACCTTGCCGCGTCCGCCCAGAATCGCCAGCAGCGACGATTGCCCCGAACCCTCGATACCCGCCAGGCCGACGATCTCGCCGCCGTGGGCCTGCATCGTAATCTCGTACAGAGCCGGGTCGGTATGCGCCGAGACATTCTGCAAGGCCGCCAGCGCCGGGCCTGCCTCATGATGGGGACGGCCGGCCTGGTGCGGCTGCTTCTCGAACATCATGTGGACCAGTTGCGCCTGGTCGATAGGCCTGGCGGCCGTACCGACCTTGTGGCCATGGCGTAGAACCGTGATTCGGTCGCACTGGCCGACGGCGTCTGCAATGTTATGGGTAATGAAGACGACGGTCTTGCCCTCTTTCGCGAGCCGCTGGAGGCTGTCGCGCAAGCCGGAGCCCATCGGTGGCTCATCGAGGATGATGACCTTCGCG
>JAHCIE010000475.1 GCA_026129385.1 Anaerolineae bacterium | reverse complement strand
ACGCTATTCCGTGGTGGTTCTTTGCCCTGCTGTCCGCCTTGTTCGCTGCCCTGACCACTATTTTCGCCAAGCTCGGCATGCAGGATATTAGTTCGACCCTCGGCACGGCCGTCCGGACCGTGGTCGTCCTCGTTCTTGCCTGGCTCATCGTCTTCGGTAAGCAGGAGGCGGGCCAGATGGCGACATTCACGACCCACACCTGGCTGATGCTGATTCTATCCGGCGTGGCGACGGGGCTATCCTGGCTGGCCTATTTTCGCGCGCTGCAGGTTGGCCCGACGGCCTTTGTTGCCGCCGTGGATAAGAGCAGCATCATCCTGATTATGATTCTGGCCGCGCTATTCCTGGGTGAGCCGCTGACCTGGCGGGGTGTGCTGGGCATCGGCCTGATCGCCGTCGGTACGCTGGTGCTGATTCGTTAAGCAACGTGGCTCTCGACGGTAGACCACAGGGCGTCCACGAGATAGGGCGACTTCTCGCCCGCCAGCGCCGTGCCGACGCCGTAGAAGTCACCATCGACAACATGTAGATCGCCCAGGTGGTCGATCTCGTCGAGCAGGTGCGCCCCGTCGTCGGCAAAGAGTTGGGCGCGCAGTTTGTATGTGCCCCCGGCTAGCGGGAGGCGAGGAATCAGGCAGCGGATACGCCCCGCGCCCGCCAGCGGCCCGAGGTCCTGGCCCATCGCCTGATTGTTGAGCACGAGAACGCTCTTGTCCCACAGGTCTTGCAGGTGCAGCGACAGCCGCGCGCCGTGGAGGTGCTGTCCGGCCAGCGTCTCGTAGTCGAACACGAAGGCCACGTCCTGGCCGTTGACTACCACCTGGCTCGACGCGCCCGCCGCGTCCTCTACCCAGTGGTCGACCAGTCGCGCCGCGCCGCTACCGCGCCGCCCCTTGAAGTCGCGCAGGCTCGGCTTGATCCGTTTGGCCGCCGTCGTCTCGGTGTAGCGTAGCAGCACATCCTCAGTCGTCCCACGCCCAACAATGCGCCCCTTGTCCAGCCAGACGCTGGTGGGGCAGAGTTGGCGGATGGTCGTCGTGTCGTGGGTAACAAAGATGACCGTGCGGCCCTCGCCGCCCAGAGTCTTTACCTTGCCCAGGCACTTCTTCTGGAAGGCCAGGTCGCCGACGGCCAGCACCTCGTCCACGAGCAGCACATCTGGCTCGACGTGGGCGGCGACGGCGAAGGCCAGCCGGATGTACATGCCGCTGGAATAGTACTTGACGGGCGAGTCGATGTAGCGGTCGATCTCGGCAAAGGCGACGATCTGGTCGATCTTGGCGTCCACCTCGCGCTTCTTCATCCCCAGCAGCGAGCCGTTCAGGTAGATGTTCTCGCGCCCGGTTAGCTCACGGTGGAAGCCCGTCCCGACCTCCAGCAGCGATGTGACGCGACCCTTCAGGCCGACGCGGCCTTCCGTGGGCTCCACGATGCGCGATAGAATCTTGAGCAGGGTGCTCTTGCCCGCGCCGTTGCGGCCGACCATGCCCATCACCTCACCCTGGTGGACCTCGAAGGATACGTCGCGTAGCGCCCACACTGTGTCGGTCTTGAGGCGGTAGCGCTTGCCGAGGCCTTCGGCGCGAATCGCCAGCCCGCTCATAGCGTATCCAGCCGGGCGCGTACCATGTATTGGAACACGTATGCGCCCGTGACCAGGATGACGGCGGCGATGCCCATCTGCACAGCAAACATGGCCCAATGCATGTCCCCCACACCCAACAGCGCCCAGCGCGTGCCGACGACGATGCCGGTCACCGGGTTCAGCTGGTAGAGGAATCGGTAGCGCTCGGGGACCTGGCTCAACGGGTAGAGCACCGGCGTGGCGAACAGCAACAACTGTAGCAGAAACGCCAGGGCGAAGGTCAGGTCGCGGAAACGTAGGGCCAGCCCGGCCAGCCATAGCCCCGCGCCCAGCGCGACGACGACCGAGGCGGCGAAGAACACCGGCAGCCACAGGAGCTGCGGGCCGGGCATGACGCGGTAGACGAGCATCATGCCCAGGAATACCAGGAGCGATGCAATCATGTCCACCGCGCCGGAAATTGTCCCGGCCAGGGGCAGCACCACACGCGGGAAGTAGACCTTCGAGACGACATGCACGTTGTCGTGCAAGCTGGTCGTGGAGCGGGTCACGGCGTTGTAGAAGTAGGTCCACGGGACCATGCCCGCCATGACGAACAGCGGATAGGGCGAGCCGTCGGTTGCGACCTTGAGGACGCCGCCGAAGACCAGGCCATACATGAGCATGGTCAGTAGGGGCCGCGCCACCATCCACCCCCAACCGAGCTTGGTCTGTCGGTAGCGCACGTTGATCTCGCGGACCACCAGGAAGTACACCAGTTCGCGATACTGCCACAGCTCGCGCAGCTCGGTCAGCGCCCACGGGCGGCTCGGCTGGATCAGCAGATCCGGCTCCCAGTCGGCCGGGGCGGGGCCGAGGGGCAGGGGGGTGGTGGAGATAGTCACAAGGATTCGTCCACCAACGCGATATATTCTCCCACCATGCGCTCCTCGCGGAACAGAGTCGCCGCGCGGGCGCGGCACGCCGCCCCTACCGCTCGCCGCCGGTCGCCATCGTCAGCCCACGCTGCCAGCGTCGCCACGAGGGCGTCGACCGTCGCGGCCGGATCGTCGTTAGGGTCGGGCAGCAACGCGCCTGTATCGCCCAACTCGTCTGGCACACCGCTGACCGCCGTCGCTGCCACGGGCAGACCGGCTGCCATCGCCTCCATGATGGATAGGGGCATCCCCTCATAGTGGGAGGGCAGGGCGAAGATGTCGCAGGCGGCCAGGATGTCTGGCACGTCATCGCGCTCGCCCAGGAAGCGCACCCGGTCAGCCAGGCCCAGGTCATCGGCCAGCGCGCGCAATCGCCCTTGCAGGCTGCCCGCCCCCACCCCCACGAAGCTCAGGCGCGGTCGGCCATCCTGCGCCGGCAGCCGCGCCGCCGCCTTGAGTAGGTGCTGATAGCCCTTACGCGCCTCCAGGGAGGCCACGGTGCAGACAGCCACATCCTCGGCGGCGATGCCCAGGGTTGCTCGGAGCGCGGCGCGCCGTCGAGGCCCGGGGGCGGCGAAGTAGCGCGCGGGC
>JAHCIE010000474.1 GCA_026129385.1 Anaerolineae bacterium | reverse complement strand
GCGGCTGGGATGTCGGCCTGGCGACAGACGGCGACGCCGACCGCATCGGAGCCGTGGATGACCTGGGCCGCTTCGTCAGTCCCCATCTCATCTTCGCCCTGGTGCTGCGTCATCTGGCCGAGCGCGGCCAGCGCGGCTCGGTGGTGAAAACCATCTCCACCACGCTACTGGTGGACCGCCTGGCGCGGCGCTACGATCTCCCGCTCCGCGAGACGCCGGTTGGCTTCAACCATATCGCCGACTACATGCTCAAGGAGAATGTGCTCATCGGCGGCGAGGAAAGCGGCAGCCTGAGCATTCAGGGCCACATCCCCGAAGGTGACGGCCTGCTCATGGGGCTGCTGCTGCTAGAGGTCATGGCCCACCAGGGACAGCGCAAGCTGAGCAAGGTGGTAGATGGATTACTGGAGGAACTGGGGCCAGTCTACTATGACCGTGAGGACCGTCGTGTACGGCCCTTTGCCAAGCAGGATATGGTGCAGCGGTTGGTAGCCAACGCGCCGACGGAACTGGGCGGTATCGCCGTAGCACGGGTCAATGCTTCCGATGGCGTGAAGTATCTACTGGCTGATGATGCCTGGCTGCTGATTCGCCCCTCGGGCACAGAGCCGGTGTTGCGCATCTACGCTGAGGGTCGCAGTCCCGAGCAGGTCAAGGCGCTCCTGGCGGCGGGGGTCGAGTTAGCGGGGCTGTGACGCGATGACGACGCGCCTGCCCGCTATGGTCATCCGCCGTACCAGCGACGTGCCGAGCTAAACCTCGGCGCTGACCGAGCGAAGCTGTTCGAGCTGGGCTGCGCGCGTGACGGCGCTAGGCGCCAGCGCTGGCGACGGCCTGCATCTCCTCGCGCGGCACGACGTGGCAGTGACGGCAGCGCGCCTCGTACATCTCGTTGGCGCCGACTTTGATGACCGGGTCGTCAAAGCGCGCCGGGTGGCCGTCGATAAGCCGCTGGGTGCGACTGGCCGGTCCACCGCACACGACGCAGATGGCCGACAGCTTATCAACCTGCTCCGCCTGCGCCATGAGTAGGGGCATGGGACCAAACGGCTCGGCGCGGAAATCGGTATCGAGTCCGGCCAGGATGACGCGCTTGCCGTGGTCGGCCAGGGCATTGCAGACGACAGCAATCTCCCAGTCGAAGAATTGCACCTCGTCGATGGCGACTACGTCGGTATCGGCGTCGGTGAGAGAGAGGATCTCGCGGGCGTGGGCGATGGGTACGGCTTCGACCTGCAGACCGTTGTGCGAACTGACGCGCTCCACGCTGTAGCGGTAGTCCAGGGCTGGCTTGAAGACTTGCACTTTCTGGCGGGCAATCTGGGCACGCTTGACGCGGCGAATCAGCTCCTCGCTCTTGCCGCTGAACATACCGCCACAGATCAACTCGATCCAGCCGCCAACGTACCCGTGGGGATGAGGGGGCAAGACGAGACTCCTTTCAGGCGCAATTCAATGCGCAGGCAGGACCTGGCATAGGCAAAACCCCGGTTTCTTGAAGAAGCCGGGGTTTGCGATGAGCGACGTGCCGCTTACTCTTCGGCGGCTGCGGGGGCCTTGGCTGGCCTGGCGGCCTTCGCCTTGCTCGGCTGGGGCTTGGCCGCCGGCTGGGCAGCGGCCTGGGCCTTCTGCTCGCGGCGCTCCAGGCGCATCATGAAGCGATCCACGCGACCGGCCGTGTCGACGATGCGCTGCTCACCGGTGTAGAACGGGTGGCAGTTGGAGCAGACGTCGGTACGGATGACCGGCTGGGTCGAGCCTACAGTAAACGTTGTACCACAGGCGCACGTGACCTGCGCCTCAGGATACCACTTGGGATGAATACCTTGCTTCGGCATGCTACACTTCCTGACTTGCCTGCGCTCAGGCAACAGCCTCGGCCGACGCGGGCGCTTCGACCGGGTAGACACTGACGCGCTTCTTCTCGCGCGTGGCGTGCTCAAACTTGACCTTGCCGTCCACGAGGGCGAACAGCGTGTAGTCACGCCCCAGCCCGACATTCGTGCCCGGCTCGATCTTCGTGCCCAACTGGCGCACGAGGATGCTGCCGGCCGTCACATACTGGCCGTCAAAGCGCTTCACGCCGCGCCGCTGGGAATTGCTGTCGCGGCCGTTCTTGCTGCTGCCGCCACCCTTTTTGTGAGCCACGTCTCTCTCCTTCTCTCTCGACCGCGTACCATACAGTAAGACTGACGGCCCGGAGCCATCGCGTCTTACGTGGGGCGTCAGGCATTGAAGCGCTGGCTACAGGACAATATCGCCAATCTTGAGGCGGGTGTACGTCTGGCGGTGCCCCGTCTTGCGGCGATACCGAATCTTAGGCTTGTACTTGAAGATAACGAGCTTCGGCCCCTTGGCCTCGCCCAGCACAGTCGCCTTCACGACCGCGCCTGCCAGATCCGCCCCAGTCCTGGTCCCGTTCTCGTCCGTGACGAGCAGCACGTTGCTAAGCTCAATGGTGTCGCCGGCCTGACCGGGCAGCAACTCCACATTGAGAACGTCGCCGGGCTGGACCTTGTATTGCTTGCCGCCGGTTTGAATGATTGCGTACACTGTTGGCCTCCGCGGGCTGCCCTATGCGTGAAAGAGGCAGGGGATAGCCCCTGCCCATGAATCTCTTCCTGGCCCAGAACAAGACGTAATTATAGCGCCACCCCCCTCGAACGTCAAATCCCCATCCGACCATGCAGCGCCGGATGATGACCAATAGAGAGACGCGGCCTGGCCGCGTCTCTTACGAACCTGATGAGCCTATTTTCCGCGCTAGACGGTAACCTTCTCCCGCATCCCTAGCGCCGCCTTCATCGCAGCGCACACGTCATCGATGCCGCGTTCCCCGTCAATGTCGACCAGGGTGCCGCGATCACGGTAGTAGGACTGCAAGGGAGCGGTCTGCCTGGTGTAGACGTCCAGGCGATGCGCCACCGTCTCTGGGGAGTCATCCTGGCGTTGGTATAGCTCAGCGCCGCACTCATCGCAGTGAGCGGCGTGCTTGGGAGGGTTAAACTCAGTGTGGTAGGACGCGCCACAGCTGCGGCACATCCAGCGCCCGCTGAGGCGCTGAATCAGCGTCTCACGGCGGGCGTGAAGATTGATGA
>JAHCIE010000473.1 GCA_026129385.1 Anaerolineae bacterium | reverse complement strand
GATACCGCTGGTGGGTGAGCTGATGGTCAACCTGGGCGATAAGGGTATGCGCTACCTCATGCGCCATCTGTTTGCCGCGCCCCACGACGTTCCATCGTCCTGGATCAGCGCGTTGGTGGACATCATGCGCCAACCCGACTCGCGGCGCGCCTTCCTGGAGGTGTTGCGGGCGGGTATCGACGTCTGGGGCGTCAAACGTCATATCGTGGATATTGTCCCGCACCTGATGGATCTCTACGATTTCCCGACCCTCGTCGTTTGGGGCCGCCAGGATCGCATTCTGCCCTTTGAGCAGGGGCTGGATGCTCTGGCCCGGATTCCTGGCGCGCAACTGCACGTCTGGGACGGCGCGGGTCACCTGCCGATGCTCGAGAAGGCAGCCTCCTTCAACCGTGTCTTGCTGACCTGGCTGGATGAGGTCTCGTCGTTGCCCCAGGTTACCCGGCCGCCCGCGAGCGTCACCAACGGCGGCCTGTCGTCTGCTATCCCACCGCCACCGCAAGGAGCCGAGCCATGGCCAAGCCCAAAGTTTTGGTGACCCGCCGCGTGCCCGAGTCAGGCATCCAGAAGCTTCGCGAGGTTGCCGATGTTGACCTCTGGGACGAGGACCAACCCATCCCGCGCGATGTCCTGTTGCAGAAGGTGCGCGACATCGACGGTATCTTCTGCCTGCTTACCGAGCGTATCAATGATGAGCTTCTCGATGCTGCGCCCAAGCTGCGCGTGGTGAGCAACATGGCCGTCGGCTTCGACAATATCGATGTCGCGGCCTGCACGCGCCGGGGTCTCCCGGTTGGTAACACGCCGGGCGTCCTTACTGAGACCACCGCTGACCTGGCCTTCGCGCTGCTGATGGCGGGGGCGCGGCGCATCAGCGAGGGCGAGCGCTACGTGCGGGCCGGCAAGTGGACGACCTGGGGACCGCTCCTGCTCATGGGGCCGGACATCTATGGCGCGACGCTGGGAATTGTTGGTATCGGCCGCATCGGCCAGGCCATGGCCCGCCGCGCGAAGGGCTTCGACATGCGTGTTCTGTACCACGACACGCAGGCCCCGCCGGGGCTTGACGAGAAACTGGGTGTAACCGGCGTCGACTTTGACCGCCTGCTCGAGGAGTCGGACTTTATCTCCATCCATACCCCGCTCTTGCCGTCGACACGCCACCTGTTCTCGACGGCTCAGTTCAAGAAAATGAGGCCGACTGCTGTGCTGGTGAACTCAGCGCGAGGTCCGATCATCGATCAGCGCGCGTTGTATGAGGCATTGCGGGATGGCGAGATTGGCTATGCTGCCCTCGATGTCACCGACCCTGAGCCTATCCCGATGGATGACCCGCTGCTGACCCTGGAGAACTGTCTCATTGTGCCGCATATTGGCAGCGCCAGTGTCGCAACTCGCAACCGCATGTCGAGCATGGCAGCCGACAACCTGATCGCGGGCCTGCGTGGCGAGCCGCTACCCAATACAGTAAATCCGGAGGTGCGCGCTCCGAAGGTGTAACGGTTGCGGCGTCGATACTAATCGGGACATTCAGGGCCTGTTCCGCCTGACGAATGTCCCGATTTGCTCTGAATTGCGCGGATTTGCTACGTGACAGCAAATTGGGCCGCCTAGCCCCTTGCGCCGCTGACTGGTTTACGGTAAAATGAGAGCGTCGCTAATCTTTGGACGCGCCCTGTCTACTGCCCTACCTGCTGCGACGTCGCTGGCGCGGGGCGGGAATTGTAGTTGCGCGTATCTTTTCGCGCTGGTGCATCGTTCTGATTGTCATGGTAATCGGGGTACAGCCCCGATGGCATCCATTGTGCGCCCGCTCGGAACCGCCGCCCTTTTTCATTCCCCCGAGCCGGCAAAACCCCAGCGGCACCGTGATGCGTGTTCGGTGAGAGCGGAGGATCAACCTCCGCGGCCCTCGCGCCGACCGCCTGCCGAGGGGCAGGCTAAGGAGGCATGTTCATGCGGCCTTCATTCGTTATCGTTATCCTGCTTATGGTGGGGCTGGTGGGAGCGTTGGTGCTGCTGCCTGGCCTGCCAACCGCGCAGGCTGCGACGACTGCGGCGGGCAGCACGCCCAAAGCTTCGCCACGCGCGCCAGAAGATCCCGCTCAATCGGCGCCTGGTGGTCGCTCGGAGGAAAGTCCCGCTAAGCCCACGGCCGTCAAGTTGCGCAATGCCAGTAACAAGGACGATGCCCGCAAGCCCGAGCGCGAAGGCTCAGCGCCGTCGGCCGACCCGGCTATGACAGCGACGCCGGCCGCACCCATGACTCAGCCGTGCCAGGGTGGCACGCTGGGCTGTGTCGGTAACAATGGCCGCCTCAGCGGACTCATCTGGGCCGATGAGATTCCCAACAACCGCCCGGACCCTGGCGAACCTGGCTTGCCGGGGGTGAAGGTCGAGCTGTACCAGGGCGCTACGCTCCTCGGCACGACTTTCACCGGCGCCGACGGCATCTGGGACTTCCTGGGCCTGAATACCCCCGAAAACTACACGCTGAAGTTTACATACCCCCCCGGCTGGCAGGGCTGGTACAACCAGATTGACATCAGCGCCGACCAGTGGGGCTGGTGCTGTACGCTGTGGTTCAACCAGGCAGCGCGTCGGACGTGGACCGTCACCCCCGTGGTGTTCAGGACGCCAACCCCGACCCCGACCCCGTCGCCGACGGCCACCGATACGTCGACGCCCACCAACACGCCCACCAACACGTTGACGCCGACCAACACGCCCACCAACACGTCGACGCCGACCAGTACACCTACCAACCCGTCGACGTCGACCAATACTCCCACCCCTACCGGGACGCCGGGGATCTTCGCCACCGAAACCCCGACGCCGACGCCCACCGCGACGGATACGGCCACGTTGACTGCTACGCCGACGGTCGGTGTGACTCTGGCAACGCCGACGCCGACTAACACGGCCTACCCGACGCCGACGTTGGCGACGCCGACGCCGACGCCCACCAATACGGCCTATCCGACGCCCACGAACACGGCCTATCCGACCCCAACGGCGACCAGGACCTCGACGGCGAGGACTCCTGGCTCAACGAGGGCCTGTCGGAGTATGCCGAGTTTCTGCTGGGCTACCGGCCATCGAT
>JAHCIE010000472.1 GCA_026129385.1 Anaerolineae bacterium | reverse complement strand
GGCCTCGGTCGCAAAATCGGCCTCGACCTCGACAAGTTCATGGATACCTCCAAGTCACTCAACGAAGGCGGAATCCTGTTTCCTGAATGGGCAGTCGATAGCTGGGGTTGGAACATCCTGACTCAATCCGGCCTGTTCGATTACGACAAGAAGCTGGCCGACTACACTCCCGAAGAGATGGATCGGCTGCTGTACAGCAAACCCTACAAGGTCAAGATGCAGGTGGGCGGCAAGCCCGTGAACATGACCCTTGAGGGGCTTGCGGAGAGGTTCAACAGCAAGTACGTCGCGCGCGACCTGAAAGCCTACTCCGAGCGCACTCAGAACATGGTAGAGCCGTTCATGACCGTCGGGCCGTGCTCGCTCTGCAAGGGGGCCAGGCTGAGTCAGGCGGCGCTGAGTTGCCGAATCCATGGCCGCACCATCGCTGAGCTGGCGGCGATGGAAGCCGACGAATTGATCGAAGTCATCCGCGAGATCAGAGATCCAGTGGCGGCGCCGATGGTCGAAAGCCTGGTCGAGCGCCTGCAACACATGATCGACATCGGCCTGGAATACATCAGCCTGAACCGCGAGACGGATACACTATCAGGCGGCGAATCGCAGCGCATCAAGATGGTCAAGCACCTGGGCAGCAGCCTGGTGGACGTGCTATACATCTTCGATGAGCCGAGCATCGGCCTGCATCCTCGCGACGTTCACCTCCTGAACGATCTGCTGCGCAAGCTGTGCGACAAGGGCAACACGGTGCTGGTGGTCGAGCACGAATCGGTCGTGATCGCGGCGGCCGATCACATTGTCGATGTCGGCCCGCGCGCCGGTAGTCGCGGTGGCGCGATTGTCTATCAGGGGGATGTGACGGGGCTACTGAAGGCCGATACGCTGACCGGCCAATACATGCACCAGTCGATGCCCATCAAGGGCACGTTCCGCGCGCCACAGGGCCAGCTGCCCATCGCCAACGCCCGCGCCAACAACTTGCAGAACGTCAGCGTCAATATTCCAACTGGCGTCCTGACCGTCGTGACTGGTGTGGCGGGATCGGGCAAGAGTTCCCTGATCCACTACTCCTTTCTGCCCCAATTCCCCGATGCAATCGTGATCGACCAGTCGGCGGTTGGCGCCAATAGCCGATCCAACCCCGCGACCTATACGGGGATTATGGACGACATCCGCAAAGTCTTTGCGAAGGAAAACCAGGTCAGCCCGTCGCTGTTCAGTTTCAATTCCAAAGGCGCGTGCGAAACCTGCCAGGGTCTGGGCGTGATCTACACGGACCTTGGCTTCATGGAAGGAATAAAGACGCCCTGCGAGACGTGTGGCGGCAAACGCTTCAAGGATGAGGTGCTGACCTACACGCTCGATGGCAAATCGATCTCCGATGTGCTCAGCATGTCAGTGGGTGAAGCGCTGGGGTTCTTCACCGCCAACGAGATTGTGCGACGTTTGCGGGCGCTGAGCGATGTGGGGCTGGATTACCTGACGCTGGGCCAGCCGCTGAGTACGCTATCCGGTGGGGAATGCCAGCGCATCAAGCTTGCCAGTGAGCTGCACAAGAACGGCAGTATCTACGTGATGGACGAGCCGACCACTGGCCTGCACATGTCGGACATCAGCCATCTGCTCGCTATCGTAAACCGCCTGGTCGATACGGGCAACACCGTGATCGTGATCGAGCACAACTTGGATATTATCAGGAACGCCGACTGGATCATCGACATGGGGCCGGAAGGGGGCCACAAGGGTGGCAAGGTGATGTTCGAGGGCACGCCGCTGCAACTGCTCAACGCGCCCCAGTCACTTACCAGCGCCTACCTGCGTCATTAAGAGGTGAGGATAGTCAGGGGGGCGGGGCGTGGGGGCTGCGTCTCGATGGTCACGTGACGTCCCTGGTCGGCGGCTGCCAGAATCGCGGCCATGACCTCCAGCACGTGGAGCGGCAGGCCCGCCACGCGCGGCGTGCCGCCCTGGCGCAGGGCGTGCGCCATGTCTGCGACACCGAGGCCCCGACTGTTCTGGTCGTAGCCGGTTACCAGGGGCTGGTCATGCCACTCAGTCTCGCCGGCGCGGCGCACCGCCACCGGCCCGCCGAAGGTGTTGGGGTCGGGGCCGCGCAGGCTGCCCTCGGTTCCAAAGATCTCCAGGCAGGGCAGACTGTGACTCCACACGTCGAAGCTGGTGACGAGGGTGGCGATGGCTCCGCTGGCGAAGGCGAGGCTGGCGGCGATGTGGGTCGGCGTCGTTACGCTGATGCGCTCGCCAGCGTGGGGTTCGCTGCCTACGGTGCGTGTGGCGAAGCTGGCGCGCGCCATCGCTGTCACGCTGCGCACCGCGCCCATGAGGCTGACGAGCGCTGTCAGATAGTATGGCCCCATGTCGAAGAGCGGCCCCCCGCCGGGCGCGTAGAAGAAGGCGGGATCGGGATGCCAGGCTTCGGGGCCGTGGCTGAGCATGAATGCCGATGCGGCAATCGGCTCGCCGATGCTGCCATCGTCGATGAGGCGGCGACAGGTTTGTAGCCCCGCGCCCAGGAAGGTATCGGGCGCGCCGCCGATCAGGAGGCCGCGCGCCTCGGCCAGGCTGACCAGGGCGCGGCCTTCCTCGAAGGTCAGCGCCAGCGGCTTTTCATTGTAGACCGACTTCCCTGCCTCCAGCGCGGCGCGGGCGATGGTCGCGTGGGCGGCCGGGATGGTCAGGTTGACCACGATGTCGATGGCCGGGTCGGCCAGGAGTGCCTCGACCGTCATGGCCTGGATGCCGAAGGTCGCTGCCTGTTGCTGCGCGCGCGCGTACACCATATCCGCACAGCCGACTACGCGCAGATGGTCAAAGGTCGGCATGACCTTGAGATAGATGGCGCTGATATTACCGCAGCCAATCACGCCGACGCCTACAGGGGGCATACCACGGCTCCTCTAGAGGGATGCAACCGCTGCGCCCAGGGCGCTCCGGAATTGGGGCGAGATGATGCGCTGCCAGACGCGGGGGAACGAACTGCGCAGTCGCGCCCGCTCGGCCATGCGCCGCGAGAGGTAGTGGCGCACAAGCTGGAGGTTGCCATCCCTGCCGTCGTGGGCGGCCAGGAACTCGGTCAGCGCGGCGGCGTCCAC
>JAHCIE010000471.1 GCA_026129385.1 Anaerolineae bacterium | reverse complement strand
AAGCTGGCCGAGGTGGGGCAGCGTGGCGTGCTGGCCCTGCTATCCGACAGTACCAACGCCGAGCGGCCCGGCCACACGCCTTCCGAGCGCGTGGTGACGGACACCTTCGAGCGGCTGTTCGCAGCCGCGCCGGGCCGCGTCATCGTCGCCACCTTCGCTTCCAACATCTCGCGCGTTCAGCAGGTCGTCCACGTGGCGGCGCGCTATGGGCGCGATGTCGGCGTGGTCGGGCGGAGTATGCAGGACAACACGGCCATGGCCCTGGACATGGGCTATCTCGACGTGCCCCAGGGTCGCCTGCTGCGCATGGATGAGCTGGACCGCCTGCCCGACAATGAGGTCGCCATCGTCTGCACCGGCTCCCAGGGCGAGCCGACGTCGGCGTTGACGCGGATGGCCAACGGCGAGCACCGTCAGGTCCGCATTCACACCGGCGACACGGTCATCCTGTCGGCGACACCTATCCCCGGCAACGAGGAGCTAGTCTATCGCACCCTCAACAACCTGTTCCGCCTGGGCGCGCGCGTCTACTATCAATCGGCCCCGCTGCCCGGCGGGACGATGGGGCTGGTGCACGTATCGGGGCACGCCGCGCGTGAGGAGCAGAAGCTGATGCTGAGCCTGACGCGGCCGCGCTTCTTCGTCCCCATCCAGGGCGAGTATCGCCACCTGGCGCTGCACGCCGAGCTAGGCGAGGAGATGGGCGTCTCTGCCGACAACATCTTTATTCTGGACAACGGTGACGTACTGGAACTGGGCGAGGGCGGGGCGGACGTGGGCGACCCTGTGGGCGCGGTGCCGGTGTTCGTCGATGGCCTGGGCATCGGCGACATCGGGCAGGTAGTCCTGCGCGACCGCCATCACCTGGCGAATGATGGCTTCCTGGTCGCCATCGTCGTGTTGGACGAGAGCGGCGAACTGGTGGATGTGGAGTTGGTATCGCGGGGCTTTGTCTACGCGCCGGAAGCTGAGGGGCTGCTAGAGGAGGCGCGGCAGGCGGTCGAGGACGCGCTCAGCGAGCGCGCCCACCGGGTCACGGAGGGCGTCGAGGACATGGTGCGCGACACGCTGGCCGCACTGGTGGGCAGCCGCACGCGCCGCCGACCGATGATTCTGCCGGTAGTCATGCGCGTGTAAAGACGACCAAGGACCAAGGACCGAGGACCAACAGGCTAACCCATTGGTCCTCGGTCCTTCGTCCTTGGTCGGTCTTCGATCCTCGGTCGGTCTCACGGAAACCGGAGCCGATTGGCGGTATTCAGGTACGTCTCCTCGTTGGCCTCGATGTGCAGCTTGTGCATGAGGATGATATCGCCGCACGGCAGCCACGTGGTCGGCTGAACGCACAGGCTCATCACGAAGCGGGCGTCGTCAAATACGGCGACGCGGCCAGGGCCATAGGGGACGCGATATACCCGATTGGGTTGGCTGGGGCTGGGAACGTCCAGGTAGCCGCGCTCCTCGACCGATCGATACTCCTCGGGGCGGAGCGTCGCCTTGAGCAGCTCGCGCGCTTTGTGCTCGGCGCGATACTGGGCCGTGAGTACATCGCCCATGCGCCGAGCCGGTTCCCAGAATCGCTCGGAGGGCAGGTAGCACCACGCCGCCAGAATCGCCAGCGCAACCAGCGCGACGACCACCAACGGCACGAGAACGGCCGGCATCCTCAGCCGCCCACGACACGCGGCACGACGACGATGCGCTCCGCCGTCTCGTCAAACGTCTCCATGACCTGCGCCGGCTGACCATCCTTGACCATGAAAGCCGTCGCCCCTTTGGCGCGGGCATCGGCCAGGATGCGCTCGGCCTCTGCAATGGCGGCCAGGGCTTCGGGATCGCCGATCTCAGCGAGCTTGGGATCCCACTCGACCTTGACGTCGCCCTCCTTCGATAGCAGATGCAGCACGCTCATCGTACGCTCCTTCTTCTCGTTCAAGCACCGGTGGACTAACTGGGCGCCTAGAGTCAGAAACCGCCGACCCGGTGCTGGCGATCCAGTGGCGTCGGCGTAAGAGGCCCCGGCGGCCGCAACCGGGGACAGAGGATGCGAGCGGGCGGCTTCAAGGACCATTATACCTGATTTGCCGGTTTTGTCGAGGGGGATCGCGCCCCATTTTATAGCCTGACGAGGCCATTGGTTCTATAATCAGAGCCGGCGGAGCGCCACGCCGGTGGCGTTGTGCTCCCACACCTGACAGGTTCCAGGAAACCCGTTGGGTGCTCTATCCCGCTAGACCTGTCAGGTCTGCCTCAGGGAGGAGGCAATGACTCAAGTGAAACCGCCCACAGCGGCCATCGCCCTGGCGGACGACAAGGGGTTGCAGGACATCCTGGCCGCTGAGTTCAACTACATCGCCCAGGCCACCGTCCAGAACAACGAGGACCGCGTGTCGAGCTTCTTCTGGGTGAGCGCGGCGGCCATCGTCGGTGTGGTGGTGGGCCTGCGCCTGGACAGCGCCACGCCGCCGTGGGTCTTCCAGGCATTCGCCGGGGCGTGCAGCTTGTTCATCCTGCTCGGCTGGCTGGCTATTCTGCAACTGGCCCAGCTGCGCGCTAGCTGGTTCTCCGCCATCCGCGCCATGAACCGTATCAAGCTCTACTACTACTCCCGCGTGCCCGAAGCGCAGGCTTTCCAGCTGACAGGCGACCCACCAGGAACCGTCGGGGTGTTCCAGTGGATGACGGAGCCGCAGCCCTTCAAGTTCTGGAGTATTGGCCTGCTGCGCTGCCTGTCCATCGCCCTGATCGACGCCGCCTTCGCCGTGGCCGCCACGGTGTTCTTCTATCTGGGCCAGAAACCGACGCTATTGGAGTCGGGCGGCGACCTGGGCGCGGCGCTGTGGCGCGGCGCGCTGTCAGGCCTGGTCATCGCCGCGCTGCAACTATGGTCCTACGCCTTCGCTGTCAAGCACGACTGATAGGCCATCGTCGCCCCGGTCGGCCTTCGGGGCGACTACCCGCGTACCCGCGATCAGTTCGCCATGCCGCGTCCGGCACGAGAAGGGTTATACCTCGCCGTCGTCCACCGTGAAGCCGACCTTCAGCGTCACCTGGTAGTAGGCGACGTTGTTGTTGTCGATGTAGCCGCGCGTATTGACCACCTCGAACCAGCGCAGGTTGCGCAGTGTCTGGCTCGCG
>JAHCIE010000470.1 GCA_026129385.1 Anaerolineae bacterium | reverse complement strand
ATAACGCCGTAGACATCGGCCAGCGGCACGCCCAATACCCGACCGATCTCCTCCGCCACAGGCGCGGGCAGGTGGCCGTACAGGCTCTGGGCGATATGGAGGGCCGGCAGCAACGCCGCGCGGCCCTGGGGAACGAGCGGCGCAAGGGTGGTCCGGAGCGGCGTGAGGTCAAGCTCAGTCATTGCGCTGTCCTTCTCTGTCGAAGACAAGCGGCTACAGGGATGCGGAGTATTGTACCAGTTCGGGTCGAATGTGCAACAGCCATTTCGACGTGGCGTGCGAGGGCCAGACGGCCGTGTGGGCACATGGCTCCCGCACCCCAGGCAGGCCATCCGGCCTTGCATCCGGGGCGCGACTCGCGTACAACTGAACCTACACGACACCCGCCACAAGGACGTGACGCATGCGACACTCCCGCATTGCTCTGCTGTCCGGTGGCGTCGCCAGCTACGACGGCATCGCCCAGGGCATCACTCCCCCCCTGGCCGCCAGCTGATGCTCGAGTACCTGGGCGAGCGTGACGCCGCCCCCGCGATCGTGCGCGCCATGACCCATGAGACGGGCGACGCCGTGCGGGCTGCCTTGCATGATAGTCATGCCGAGAGGAGACGTACCCCATGACCGAGGCCACCCCTGCCGGAACGGCCTTCACTCCCGACATCGAAGACTTCCGCTGCGCCCTCGACGATAGTCTGGGCTACATGGTCGGCAGCCGTATGCAGTCGGCCAGTCCCGTGGACTGGTATCTCAGCCTTGCCTACACCATCCGCGACCGCCTGGTCGACCGCTGGCGACGCACGACCGAAACCTACTATGGCACCAACCCCAAGTTCGTCTACTATCTGTCGGCCGAATACCTGCCGGGGCGGCAGCTACTGCCGAACCTGCTCTACACCGGCCTGACCGATATAGCCCGCGAGGCTCTGACCAGCTATCAGCAGGACCTGAACGCCCTGGCCCAGCTTGACCCTGAACCCGGCCTGGGTAATGGTGGCCTGGGCCGCCTCGCCGCCTGCTTCCTCGATTCCATGGCGACTCTCGATATTCCCAGCGTCGGCTACGGTATCCGCTACGAATACGGCATCTTCAAGCAGTCCTTCAAGGATGGCTGGCAGGTGGAGAACCCCGACGACTGGCTATACCACACCTTCCCCTGGGAGTTCCCCCACTCCGACGACATGGTCGAGGTCTACTTCGGCGGCCGCACCGAGAGCTACCTGGATGAGCGCGGCCTCTTCCGCGTGCGCTGGATTCCCGAGCAGAAAGTGATGGGCGAGCCGTACCATACCTTCGTGCCCGGCTACGAGACTGGCACGATGGGCATGCTACGGCTGTGGCGGGCGCGCGCCAGCAAGGAATTCGACCTGCAACTTTTCGATGTTGGGGACTACGGCCAGGCCGTCGAGCAGAAAGTCTATTCCGAGAACATCAGCAAGGTTCTCTACCCCAACGACAACAACGAGCAAGGCCGCGAGCTACGCCTCAGGCAGGAATACTTCTTCGTCAGCTGCTCGCTGCGTGACATCATCCGTCGCTTTCGCCTGCGCAACAGCAGTTGGGACACTTTCCCCGACAAGGTGGTCATTCAGCTCAACGACACCCACCCCACCATTGCCATTGCCGAACTGATGCGCATCCTGGTAGACGAGTATCGCATGCCCTGGGATCCCGCCTGGGAAATCACTACCCGCACCTTTGCGTACACGAGCCACACCCTGATGCCCGAGGCGCAGGAAACCTGGTCCGTGAGCCTGTTCGGCCATCTGCTCCCCCGCCACCTGGAAATCATCGGCGAGATCAACCGCCGCCTGCTGCAAGCGGTCCATGCTCGTTTCCCCACGGACCCTGCCCGCCTCCAGCGCGTATCCATCATCAGCGATGGCCCTGACCCTCGCGTCCGCATGGCGCATCTGGCCGTCGTGGGCAGTTTTTCCGTCAACGGCGTCGCCGCCCTCCAGTCGAAGCTGCTAGCCGAACGCGTAATGCCAGACTTTGCCGAGATGTGGCCTGAGCGCTTCAACAACAAGACCAACGGCGTCACGCCGCGCCGCTTCGTCCGCCTCGCCAACCCCCGCCTGTGCGACCTGATCACCGACACCATCGGCGACGGCTGGATCAACGACCTGGAGCGGCTGGGCGAGCTGGAGAAGCACGTCGACGACGCGGCCTTCCGCCAGGCCTGGCGCGACATCAAGGCGGCCAACAAGCGGGACCTGGCGGAGGTTACAGCCCGGCTGACTGGTATCGACATCGAGCCGACGTCGGTGTACGATGTTATGGTCAAGCGGCTCCACGAGTACAAGCGTCAGCTGCTCAAGGCGCTGCACATCGTCACGCTGTACAATCGCCTGCGCGCCGACCCCAAGCAGGATATCCAACCTACCACGTTCATCTTCGGCGCGAAGGCCGCGCCCGGCTACACCATGGCCAAGCTCATCATCCGCCTCATCAACGGCATCGGCGAGGTCGTCAACACCGACCCGCTGGTGGCCGGTCGCCTCAAGGTTGCCTTCCTGCCCAACTTCAACGTCTCGCTGGGCGAGGTCATCTACCCGGCCGCTGACATCTCCGAACAGATTTCCCTGGCGGGTAAGGAGGCTTCGGGCACTGGTAACATGAAGTTCGCCCTCAACGGGGCTGTGACGGTCGGAACGCTGGACGGCGCGAACATCGAGATCCGCGATCGCGTAGGCGCGGACAACTTCTTTCTCTTTGGCCTGACCGCCGATGAGGTCTTTGCCCTCCAGGCCCACGGCTACAACCCGATGGGTATCTACGTCGGTAACGAGAGCCTCCGGCAGGCTATCGATCTCATCGCGTCCGGCCTCTTCACCGGCGGCGACCGCACGGTGGTCAAGCCGGTCGTGGACTCGCTCGTGTATCGTGACCCGTTCATGCTTCTGGCCGATTATCAACCGTACATTGACATCGAGGATAAAGCCCTCGCTGCCTACGGCGACACCGAAGCCTGGACGCGCATGTCCATCCTCAACACGGCGCGCAGCGGCTACTTCACCTCCGACCGCACCATCCGCGAGTATGCCAGCGGTATCTGGAAGGTGCAGCCGGTGCCGGTGCCGCGCGTGTAGCGCAGCGTAGCGGGCCTAGCCCTCCATACGGCTACAAGGGGTCAGTGGGGGGACATCCTTCAG
>JAHCIE010000047.1 GCA_026129385.1 Anaerolineae bacterium | reverse complement strand
GGGCCGCAATGACGGCGCTGGCCGCCGTGGCCCAGGCGACCCGTTGCAGAAAGATCACGTCGGGTGGCGGCGGTCCTGGCTCCGGCGTACGGTCCGGATTGTTAAAGGGAATCACGTAGCCGACAATCTGCCCGTTGGACGTGACGGCTGTGCCTGTCGCGATGGCCTTGTCGGGGGCAACCTGGCCGGTGGGGTAGACGGGATTGCCCAGCACGACGACACGGTTGGCATCCACTAGCGTGACACCACGACTGTAGCGGTCAAGAGTCGGCGTGCCGTTGAGCATCGACCGCACATTGTCCCAGCTGCCGGTGGCGGTGTAGTAGTCACCCAGCGCGGTGACCAGGACATTCTGGTCGCGGGACGAGGCAAAGCGGTCGAACTCGGAGCGCGTCCGCTGGCCGACCAGGATGGCGACCAGCACGGCGCCCGCGACGCCGACCACGACAAAGGCGAGAGTAAGCTTCCAGGTCAGGGAGCGCATGGCCGCCTACGTGGGGCCGCCGGCCCGGCTATCCTGCGCGGCGAAGCGGTAACCCATGCCGTACACCGTCTCGACGTAGGCGGGGTGGCGGGGATCGACCTCGATCTTGGTGCGCAAGTTGCGAATATGGACGTCGATGGTGCGCTCGTAGCCCTCGTAGGCGTCACCCGCCACGCGGTCGAGGAGATCGAGGCGCGAGAAGACGCGCCCCGGCGCGCTCATCAGCGTGGCGAGGATCTCGAACTCCGAAGGCGTCAGGTCGACCGCCTGCTCAGCCACCTTGACGCTGGCCGTCGAGCGGTCGAGGGTGATGTCCGCCGCGCGCAGCACTTCCGGCTCGGCGGCGGCGCGCTGCTGGCGGCGCAGGACGGCGCGGACGCGAGCCAGCAACTCGCGGACGTTGAAGGGCTTGATGACGTAGTCGTCCGCGCCCAACTCCAGGCCGAGTATCTTGTCCTGGTCCTCGACCTTCGCCGTCAGCATGATAATAGGGGCTGCGCCTTCCTTGCTGTAGGCGCGGACAAAGTCGTAGCCGTTCATCTCAGGCATCATCAGGTCGAGGATGATCAGGTCGGGCTTCTCGTAGCGGGCGACGTACAGCCCTTCGCGCCCGTTGGCAGCCTCGGCGACGCGGTAGCCCTCCTGCTCCAGGTAGACGCGCAACATAGCGCGCAGTCGGGTTTCGTCATCGATGATCAGAATAGTCTGGGGCATGATCCTGACTTCCGATGCGGGCGCGTTGCGGTCGTCCGCGGCCATCATCTCAGGGTTGAGTAGCATAGTCGCGCCTTCTTCTTAGCATTATCTGACGAATGGCGGCAGATGACAAGTTATCTGTTCTTGGCAGATCTGACAGGTTTTGGCAACCTAGCAGGTCTGCCAACCTTATCCGCTGGCGCGAGTAGCGGCCACCGAGCGAGGGCGGACGCGGCGCAGCAGGCGGGTGACGATATCGACAGCGACTACCAGACCGACCATGACGGCGACGTTCTTGAGGATGCCCTGCCAGCCCTGGCTGCCTCCCTCCTGGTGGCTAGCGCCGGCGGGGCGCGCGCCGGTGGGAGCGTCGCTGGCGGTGGCGACCTGCCCGGCCTGGCTGTTACTCGCGGTCGTGGCGCTCTGGCCGTCGAGGGCGACACTCCCAGGCTGGCCGCTCGTCTGGCTGAGACTGACAGGCGGGGTGGGCATAGTCGTCGAACGGGACGCATTGAGAGCTACGGTCGCGCCGACGGCGAGCAGGGCGAAGGCGAGGATGACGGCAATGCGAGCGATGAGTTTCATGTTAGGCCTCCTTCTGAGGCTGGCGCGCGGTCAGACTAAGCTGCGGCAGGTGGCGGCCAGGGAGCAGGGGCGCGATCACGTAACGCCTTACGGCGTTGACGATCCACTTCCAGTGCAGGGCCACGTGCAGGCCGACGAGGAATAAGGCGAGGTCGGACGCCTGGCCGTGCAACGAGCGCCAGGCGAAGCCCTGCGCCACCTGGAGGCCGAGGCTAGGCAGGGCCACCTTGGAGATCATGAGACCGGTGAAGATGATGAGGGTCACATCGATGAAGAGAAAGGCATTGAGGATGTAGTTGACCCGCGCCGACCACGATGTCTTAGCGAGGAAGCGCTTCGTCACCTCAACCAGCCACTGCCAGTGCAGCAGCAGGTGGGCGACGATGGCTGCGCCGAAGGCGATGCCCAGCCACTCGTGGATCGCCAGGCCGGTCAGGCGGGGCTGGAGGGCGGCGAGGACCGCGCCAAAGATGGCCATGTCGAGGATGAGGTTGACCTTGTTGCGGTTACGGGGGGCAGCTAGCTTGTCCATGTTCCTGTCCTACCTTGTGCGACAACCTTGTGTCGGTGATGTCGCCAGGATACCAGGAACGTGTTAGGACAATGTGAAGGGGTGATGGGGAGAGTGTGAAGCGTGAACGGCGCGACGAAGGACAAAGGACCACTCGACGACCGACCACCGACCACCGACGACTGACCACCGCGACGGCAGGAGGGGCCTCTGGTGCGGCAACCGCAGAGACTCCTCACTCCGCTCAGAGTGACGGTCGGGCGTCCGTGGTCGGCCCGGTGGTCGGTGGTCGGTGGTCGGTGGTCGGTCGTCCGTCGTCAGTCGTCGGTCGTCACTCCGCTGGCGCGATGGGGAAGCTGACTGCCGCCGAACGCCCGAAACGCTCCGGGAAGTACATCTCGTAGGCGGTGGCGGGCAGGGCCTTGAACTGACCCGGCGCCGCCGCGCGCATCAGGTAGGTATACTCGTAGACGCCCGGCGCGAGTTGGGTAGCGTACAGCGCCACGCGATTGTCGCGCACCTCGGAGTGAGTCCAGAACGACCAGTAGGGCTGGTCGAAGGCCTGGATAGGCGCGTTCTCGCCGCCGCCCACGCCAGTGGCCCCGGCCGTTGGCGTCGGTGTCGGCTCGCCCCTGTGGATGGTCGGGCCCTGGGCCGCCTGGCTGGCCGTGCGCAGGCTGACGTCGACGGCCTCGAAGCCGGCCGGCAGCGGATCCTCGACGACCACGTAGTGCAGCGTTTCCGGCGCGACCAGGGTGACTTTCGCCAGTACGTAGTCGCCGACCCTGACACCCTCGGCGGCCTGGCCGGTCGGTTTGAGGGTAGCAGGGTCCACGGCCAGATACTGCCGCCCCACCAGGATACCCTTGTCCAGGGCGGGGACCTGCTCGGCGGGGACGTAGGTCGTCAGGTGGGCCGTGTAGTACAGGTTGCCCCTGCCCTCCTTGCTCAAGGTCAGGTTGTTGCCGACCGTGGCCTGCAAATCCTGGAGCGGCTGAAACACCCGCTGCGCCTCGGCCAGGTTGCCCGCGCTCACCTGTCCACTCTTGAGATCCTTACCGTTCAGGTTAACCGAATAGCGGTACGCGCTGTCCTTCTCGTCGCGGCCCCGCATAGTCTCGCCCAGGGCCAGCAACGACCATGCCGTCTCCTGGCTGGTGCGCCAGCCGCCGTCCACGGTGCGCACGCTCATCAGCCAGCGCACCACATTGGGCAGCGTCGGGTCCTGGGGGTTGACGCGAGCCAGCGCCATGAGCGCCAGCGCCGTGGTGCGCGTGTCGGTGTTCATCGTCGTCGGGTTCGGGATATCCTCCTCCCAGTGGGCGCCGGTCGGCCCGGCCTTCACGTTGTCGGCCAGGGTGCGAGCGATGGCCTGGATGCGCTGCGCCTGCCCCGTCGCGTCGGCCTTGTCGAGCGCCAGTAACAGGTAGGCCTGCCCGTACAGGCTCATCTGGTCGCGGATGCTGTACAAGGCAACACTCTTGGCGACATCGGGGCGACCACTCTCGGCCAGGGCGTACAGGGCCGAAGGCCCGCTGGCTGAGCGCTTTGCGCGTGCCCGTATCGGCGGCGCAGCCAGCGCCTGGGTCAGGTAGTTCTGGGCGCGCTCGACGACGTTAGCAGCGTGGTAAAGGCGGGTACTGGGCCAGGTCCAGGCCGTACAGGGCGTAGGCGATTGGGAAGGGGTTGGAGGCGCTCGCCCTGCCATAGCCCCAGCCACCGTCAGGATTCTGTGCCGATGTATAGACGCGCTGCACGTCGACGCGACACGCGCCTCCAGAGCTGGGCGGTCCACCGACGACCCACATCGCGCTGGCTGCTGCACCAGGCGACGCTTGGCTTGAAGCGGCTGACCATCGCCTCAGCGGAGCCAGGTCATTGCTCTCCAGGTATTTCAGTCCATCCGCCGTGACCGCCGCCAGCGACGGGTCGAGCTGGATAACCAGGCCGCCCAGCGTTGGCGCGGCGTTGGCGGAGCACGCGGATGTCCTCGGCAGTGGTCCGTCTACACCGCCGAGCAATCATCTCCGGTGTGACGGCCTGGTAGACGGGCAGCCTGACGGCCACGGTGTCGGCTAACCCACCCCCCTCGGCGGCGAGGGTCGCGCTGGCTTCGGCCACAGGACCAACCACCGTGTCCCACGCCACGGTCGCCTTGCCCCCTGGCGTGACGCGCACCGCCTGCGGCTCCAGCGTACCGTCGAGGCCGGTCGTCTGCGCCGTGACGCGGGCCTGAATTTCGCGGTCAGTGTTATTCTGCACCACCGCCGACAGGCGCAGAGCGTCACCCTGGACCAGGAAGCGCGACAGCGCCGGGCGGATGATAAGCTCCTGGGTCGTGAGCGTCTCGCCGCGCGCCTGCCCGACCAGGGTGTCGGTCGTCGCGCCGCGCGCCGTCATCACCCACGTGGTCAGGTTGTCGGGCAGCTTGACCTCGATAGTCGCCTTGCCCTGGGCATCGGTGGTCACGTCGGCCTTCCAATACGCGGTGTCTCTGAAGTCCTGGCGCACCGGGCCGACGGGGGCCATCTCCCCGCCGCCGCCGCCGAAGCCGCCGCCGTCGATGATCTGGGCGGTCGTGCGGTTCACATCGCGGGTCAGGCTGGCCGCCGTCTGCACACCCAGTGGCTGGCGGCTGTAGAACACGTCGGCCGGATCGCGGCTCTGGTCCGGGGCCAGGCTGAAGATGGCCTTGTCTACCAGGGCCACCGACAGGTCCGCCTGGACGGGCTGGCCCTGGGCGTCCCTGGCCGTGATGGTGTAGGTCACGCTGTCGCCGGGGCGATAGGGACCCGGCCTGTCGGGCATCAGGGTTACGTTCAGCAGCTTGCTGTCGCGAACCACGTCAAGGTTACTGTAGCCCAGGCGAAACTGGGGTAGCGTCTTGTCGTCGCCGCCCTTCACCGCCGCCAGCGACACGTACAGGTTCGGCACGCTGTCGGCCCCAATGGGAATCTCGATGATCTCGCTGGTTGTGGGCAGGGTCAGTCGCCTGACCTGGCGGATGCCGCCACGCTCGATGGTCAACAGCGCCTCCGACGGAGCGAAGGGAACCTGAGCCAACAGGCGGGCTGTCTCGCCCGGCGCGTAGCTCTTCTTGTCGGGCGTGAGGTTGAAGCGGTCCGCGCTGCCCAGCCGCCAACTCACCGCGTCTGTCCCGGTGACCCACTGGTAGGCCGCGCTGCGCACGCCGCGGCCCTGGCCGTCCTTGCCTTCGGCAACGAGGCGGTACGTGCCCGCCTGGGGTGGCGTGTAGCTCACACTGGCGCGGCCCTGGGCGTCGGTGGTGGCCGTCAGGGTCGTGACCGGCGTATCGCTGGACACAGGCGTCCACGCCAGGCGGCCGTCCTTCTGCCGTTGCTGGACGTTCTGCCACTCGCGGCGGGCGACACTCACGGTCACCGCCTGGTTGGCGAGGGGCTTGCCCGCCAGGTCCAGGGCGAGCAACTCCACCGTCTGCGGCTTGCCCGCCGCGGCCACGTAGCTACCAGGGCGTACGCCGAGGTGGAAGCCGCCGGGGTAGATGGGCAGGCTGCGCCGCCCGGCGACGGCCTGCCCGTTGGCGTCGGTGACTTCCACCTCCAGCGTGTAGGTCTGGCCGAAGGTGTCCTTGTCGAGGCTAGCCGGAACCTGGAGGCTGAACTTCCCCTGGGCGTCGGTCGTGCCCGTGCCGTGCTTGACCACACCCCGATCGCGCTGGAAGGGCGCGTTGGCGAGGGGGTCCAGGTCGTTGAACTCCCAGTAGCCCTGCACGTCGTCGGGTGGCGTGTAGAACTGGTCGGCCACCAACAGCCGCCACTGAACCTTCGCGTCGGCGACCGGACCGCCGAAGAAGTAGGCGGTATCGGCGGCGACCTGGATCGAGTCACCCACGACGGCCTGCTCCTTGTCGGTCTTGACGGCCACCTCGAACTCGGGCTTGCGGTACTCCAGCGCCTGGAACTGATAGTTGGCGGCGGGCTGGGGGTGCGCCGAGTCGCGGGCAGGCGGCGGGCCGAACAGGGCCGTGGCCTCGTAGGTCCCCAGCGCGGCCGCCGCTGGCAGCATCACATCGGCGGCAAAGGTTCCCGCGGCCGTGACGGGCAGGGCCTGCTTGAAGACGATGCGGCCCTGGCCGTCGCGCACCTGGAAGGTCACGGTCTCGCCGCCCGGCACGGCGTACGCGCCGTCGCGGCCCTGGCGAACGATGCCCTTGAGATGGACGGCATCGCCTGGGCGATACAGCGGCCGGTCGCTGTAAACCTGACCAGTGTATTCGGGCAGCGCAACTACGTTGTCCAGGCGGAAGTCGTAGGGGTTGATGCCTTCGCTCCACTCGCCACCCACCAGGCCAACAACCTGACCGCCCTGCTCCGCCACGGCGTAGAGCGGGGCGTAGGCGTCCACCAGGGGCGCGAACTGGAAGCGTGCCACGCCGTCGGCGTCGGTCGTGGCGCGGCCAAGCAGCTGCTTGCTATTGGCTATCGTGGCGTCAGCGCCAGACCGGGCGACAGGCTTGCTGGCCCGAGGTCGGTCGCCCACACCAGCGCCTCGCGGTCGGTCCGCTTCTGGAGAGCAGTTTGTAGTGAGAAGAATCAAAGCACGTGATGTTCGGAACGCGCCGCGATCCCGCTGGCGATGCCAGTATAGTTCCCATTTTGGCAGGAGTTGGTTCTGTCGGCGGTCAACGTGGTGGTCATCATGGCGGGCGCGTTGAGGCCGGGCGACAGGCGCTCGTTCCACTGGAGAAACCAGGTTGGCCTGGGCGGGCTATACTTATCGATACCCTGATAGAAATCGCGCCCCAGCAGGCCACGTAGGTCCGCGTCTGGCAGGCGGTATAGGCGGAAGTCGGCCTGGGGCACGTTGATGCTGGCGATACTCAGCGTCGGCGCGCGGTTGGCGTCGTACATGGCGACCTGACCGCCGATACCCAACGCCAGACGCGGCTCGGCCGGGCCATTGGTGAAACGCAGCGTCACATCCTGACCCAGCGCCTGCCGTCGCGGGTCTTCGAGTCGCCCTTGACGACGACCGTGTAGCCCGCCGAGGGCAGGAAGTCGCCCGACACCTGGGCCTTCATATTGTTTTCGTCGGGCCAGAACACGGTCTGCGTGCCCACCGACGGCGTGACTTCGACGCGCAGGCTATCGCGGTCCATCGGGCTGGCAAAGGTCAGCTCGACATTGTACACGCGCCGCGCGGCCGTCGAGCCGTTGGCGGGATTGCTCGCCGTCAGGGTCAGTGGGGTTAGGTCTCACCCCACGCAGCATCGGAGCCGCAGCACCAGGCCCGCTGTCTCGCGCCGGAGCCCGACAACGGCCGTAGCGGGCAGCGCGCGCCAGGCTGAGTGGGCGTGAATACATGTTATTCGCCCAGCGGAACGGCCCGCCCGGATCGCGAGCCGCCTTCGGCGCGCAGGCTGAAGGCGGCCTGGGCCTCGGCCTGATTCATGGGCTGGTTAAAGGTAACGCTGATGGGTTGGGTCGCGCTGACCATCACCGCACCGTCGGTGGGCCGACGGCGTGGTGGACGCCGTAGACGGTCGTGAAGCTGAAGGGCTGGGGTGCGTCGAGCTTCGCGCCAACCACGTTGATCGGGTTCACCGTGACCGTGCATTTCCGTGGATGGCTGTAGGGAGTCGGGGCGGAACACGTAGGTCGATGTGTTGAGCCACCGCACCTCCCGGGGCGGCGGGGCGATGGAGATGGGTGAAGGCAGCGTCATCGCGTCGGCTACGCCGGTCAGCGGCACGACCGGATGGTTGAACTGGACGACGATGCGCGGGCAGTCGGCGGCGCGCGCCTTCAGGGGATCCAGGCACGCCGCGCCGCCAACGGGTACGCCGTCAGCCTTGTCGGCGGGGAGCGTCGTCAGCAGCTTGAGCGGCTCGCTGGCGCGGGCGAAGCTCGCCAGGCCGAGGCCCGCGATGCGGCCCGGCGTCGGCGTCGGGCGAGCGCGGACGGCGGTCGTGTCCTGGCAGGTGAGCGGCAGCGGCGGCGGTGCGCTTCGATTTGGCAGCGGTGGCCTGCGCCTGGGGCGCGGGGACTCAGACGGCGGGCGCGTAAGCTGGTCGGGGGCTTGCAGGCCTGCAGGCAGCCAGCTGAGAAGGAGGAGGTCAGATACAGCCGACTGCAATGCGGGGCGGAAAATGACTGGCGATATAGTGACCTCCTCATGTCCGTGAACAGTATAACAACCAGCACGCCACGCCCAGGCCGCATGTTCCCAAACCGCGCCAACGCCTGCCCAAGGAGCACAATACAACCGCTATCAACGGCCTCTGTCGCCAGCAGAGGGGATGTCAGGGGCGCGCAGTGTCGGGTTCGCGGGGCCGTGGCGTGGGCAAGCCGTGGCCCAAACCCGCCAGTTTGTGGTTAAACAGAGGCGGCGTTCCCACTCGGAATGAGGCGCGCCCACTTAACGTGCAACTTGTCGACAGCCCTGCGTATACCATACCAGGAGGGGTGAATGGAACATTGAGCGACCAGGTGCAGCAGGCGCAAGCCGCGACCAGACCGCCTTGCAGCTCAGCCGCCATCGGCGGCTTGCGTACAACCTCGCGTATCGGATGCTGGGTAACCCAGTCGATGCCGAGGACGCCGCGCAAGAGACATTTCTGCGCGCCTACGACCGCCTGGCGACCTACGAGCCGGATCGGAAGTTTTCGTCGTGGATACTTCTGATTGCCTCACACCACGACTGACCGCCACGCTGCTTCCTCCTCGACCCTGACATGCCGCCTGGGCGCGAGCGAGGCGGATGCGCTGAGGAGGCGTTGGGTGCGGGAGCAGGAGCGCAGCCTTGCAGCGTGCCCGGCTCAGTGGTTGCCCGCGTATCGCCTGCCCGTGATCTCGCGCTACTGGAACGAGCTGTCCGGCAGAATTGCCGAGGCGACCCAAACCACCGTCAGCGCCATCAAGTCCCGCCTGCATCGGGCGCGACTGATGCTGACCGAACATATGCAGACCGGCGAACGAGCCGAGGCGCACGCCCGCCCGACCCTGGCATCGACCTCCCCATCCATGCCCCCGAAAGGACCCATGACTCATGCGTTGCGAGCAAGCTAGCGAAATGATGTCGCTGCGCCTCGACCACTACCTGGATGACGCGGCAGACGTGGATCAGCATCTGGCAACGTGCGTGGCGTGCAGCGGGGAGTGGGCGGCATTGCAGGCCGTCACGCGCCTCTTCGAGAACCCGCCGATGGCTCAACCCCCGCCCGACTTCGCGCGGCGGGTCATGGCGCGGGTGGCCGACCGCCCTACCCCCCAGGTCAACCCCTGGCGCAACCTGGGCGGCTGGTTGGTGCTGATCATCGGCACGCTGGCCCTGGGCCTGGTGGCCCTCAGCCCAACCGCCCTCGACGTGTGGCGTTCCTGGCAGCCGCTCCTGGCCGCGGGCGGCGCAGCGGCGGTGGTCGGCGCGGCAACCGGCGTGCGCGACGGGCTGCTCGCCTGGCCCATGACGGCTCTGGGCGTACTGCGCCTGGTCCCGCCACCGCTCCTTGTAGGCTATATGCTGAGCACACTGCTACTCGCCACTGTGTGGGTCGTGTTGGTCGGCCACTTGAACTTGCAGCGTAGGATCACGACGGCTTGAGAGCGAAGGACGAAGGCAGGCGGATGAAACGGTTCATCCTTCACTCTTCGTCCTTCGCTGCTATACTACACCCATTCGCATCCATCACATCGTAGTGAAGAGAGGCATCCTATGCGACGCATTGCTATTCTGGTCGTCGCCGTCGTTGCTCTACTCCTCGTGAGCGCGCCGGCCGCGTCTGCCCAGGGTGGTGTCGTCAGCGGCGACCAGGTCATCGACAGCGGGCAGACGTACGTTGGGAACCTGGTTGTCCCTGGCGGCAAACTAACTATCCGCCAGGGTGGTGTATTACGCGGCGACGTTGCTATCCTCGGCGGCGAATTGGACGTCGCTGGCACGGTGCAGGGTGACATCGTCTCCATGGGCGGCACATTGCGCCTGCGGGACACCGCCGTCGTCCAGGGCGATATCACCAGTGTGGGCGGCACGTTGGAGCGTGCCTCTGGCGCGCGGGTGAGTGGTAGCATCATGGCGCCGGGCGGGTCCGCTCGCGGGCCGCAGGTGATTCCGCCGCTGCCGGGTGCGCCAGCAGTTTCTCCCATCCCCGGCGCGCCTGTGACCCCATTCCAGGCCGGGCCGCGCAACCCGGCCCTCGATGCCCTCGGCTGGTTGGGCCGCACGTTATTGCTTACCCTCGGCGCTGCGCTGCTCGGCGTCCTGGCCATGCTCCTCCTGCCGCGCCAGATGAACAATATCGGGGCAACCCTTGACCAACACACGGCGGCGAGCCTGGGCATGGGCGCGCTGACCTGGATTGTGTGGATCCTGGCGACGATCCTCATCGCCATCATGACTGTCCTACTCCTGATCGTATGCATCGGCTTGTTGGGTGTGCCCATCCTCGTTGCCCTGAGCATCATCCTCCCCATCGCCGTGCTCGTTGGCTGGCTGGCGACGGGGCTGCTGGTCGGGCACAAACTGTTCAAGCTTTTCGGCGCGCAGAGCGTCTCGCCGCTCCTGGCCGTGGCTGTCGGCACTATCCTGCTCACTTTCCTGGTGAACTTGCTAGGCCTCATTCCCTGTGGTGGCCCTGTCCTGGCCTGGCTGGCGACACTCCCCGGCCTGGGCGCAGTGGTGCTGACCTGGTTTGGGTCGCGCCCCTACCGCGCCGGTGACCCATATCTACCCAGCTGGCGGCGCGGTGGCCCCGCCCCGTCCACAGGACCCATACCAAGCGCGCCCTATGGCGGTTACGGCGAGGCCCTGCCTCCGCCGGCCGCAGCGACGAGCGACGTTGGACCCGGCGCAGCGGCCGAGACGCGAACAGCGAGCATTCCGTCCCTCGACGATATCACCCGCTCAGTCGCTGCCCCAGGCGATGCTGCCGCTGCGGCGGCGCTGGCCGCGCAGGGCTTCGTGCTACCGGACGTAACGCCAGAAGACGCGGCGGCCTGGGAAGGACCCGCCGAGGCAACCGTCGAAACGGTGGCCCCACCGCCCGCACCAGTTGCATCAACACCCCCACCCGATGCGCCAGAAGCGCCCCCGGCCGGACCGGCAGCGTGGGCCATCACAGCAGCGGGCGCGGCCAAAGTCAGCCAGCGCGAAGAGCCGCCTACAATAGTGCCGTGGGAGGAGACCGCGCGCGAGAGTGGCGAGCCGGAGTGGCTGCCACCGGCGGCAACCGCCGAGGTTGACACGGCGGCCTCGTCGCCGACCCCGGTGGTTGTCCCCTGGGAGGAGGCGGCCGGCCCGGCCGGTGAGCCGGATTGGCCAGCCCCGCCGGCGGGGACGGCAACGGCGGCGGCCGTGGCCACACCCGACGCAGAGGAGCGCGTCGAAGTACCGTGGGCAGAAGTAGCCGGCCCGACCGCCGACCCGACCTGGCCAGCGACCCTTGCGGATACGAACGACCACCCCGCCGAGGCGTCATGGCAGGCGGTGGCGGGCAAGCCCGCCGACCCGGTGTGGCCCCTGAACCTGCCGGGTAAGGGCGCTGTTACACCCCCGCCCCCCCTCGCTCCGGCTGGCGGCGATGACCTGCGGCGCGTGCTGCACATCGGCCCCGCGCGGGCGCGCTTCCTGAACGGGCTGGGCATCACGACCTTCGCCATGCTGGCGTCGCTGCCGCCCGAGGCGATCGAGCGCCTCTTCACCGGCATCGACCCTGAGACCAACGACACGGTGGTGGGCATCTCGTTGGCGCAGGCGCGCGCCATCCAGGCCAGCGCCAAGGCCCTCGCCGAGGCCCAGACGCGGCGGTAACCAAGCCGCCAGGTCCAAGCAGAGCGGGGGTGAGCGTCTGAACGCTCACCCCCGCTCTGCTTGGGGTGCGGCAGCCATGCGGCCGCGTCTCCGGCAGCAGCCTCGCGCTACTTACCGGACGTCTCGTAGCGCAGCGTTAGCTCACCGTCGGCCACCTCGATGACGGCGATACCGCCGTCACGGAGCGCGCCGAACAGGATCTCGTGCGCTAGAGGCTCCTTGACCCTCGCCTGAATCAGACGCGCCATCGGTCGCGCCCCCATCGGATCATCGTAGCCGTGCTGGGCCAGCCAGGCTCGGGCCGCCTCGGTGAGGCGCAGCGTCACGCCGCGCTCATCCAGTTGGACCTGGGCCTCGGCGATAAACTTATCCACCACCCGCTCGATGCTGACCCGATTCAGCGACTCGAAGGCGATCCAGGCGTCCAGGCGGTTACGAAACTCCGGGCTGAACGTGCGCTCAATGGCGGTGCGGTCCGCGCCCCCGCTGGCACGGCCGGCCGCGTCGCCCTGGCGAAAACCGGGCGGGCGGGCCGCGAGATCGCGCGCGCCCGCGTTGGTCGTCATGACCAGGATGGTGTTGCGGAAGTCGGTCTTGCGGCCGGTGTGGTCAGTCAGCGTCCCGTAGTCCATGACCTGCAACAGCAGGTTAAAGATGTCGGGGTGGGCCTTCTCGATCTCGTCCAACACCACAACGGCATGGGGTGTCTTCTGCACGGCATCGGTGAGCAGGCCGCCCTGGTCGAAGCCGACGTAGCCGGGCGGCGCGCCAATCAGCCGCGAGACAGTATGCTGCTCCATGTACTCGCTCATGTCGAAGCGGATGAACTCGATGCCCAGGCTGTGCGCAATCTGGCGCGCCAGTTCCGTCTTGCCCACGCCCGTCGGGCCGGAGAACAGGAATGAGCCGATGGGGTGGTCCGGATGACCCAGGCCAGCGCGCGACAGCTTGATGGCATTGACGACCTGGCCGATGGCGTGGTCCTGGCCGTAGATGACAGCCTTGAGGTCATCGTCCAGGTTCTGCAGCCTTTCGCGGTCGGAGACGCTCACGGTCTTGGCGGGAATCTTCGCCATGCGGGCGATGATCTGCTCGATGTCGCCCGTGTCGATGGTCGCCCCCCGTTGATTGGCCGGTTGCAGCCGCACAGCCGCGCCCGCCTCGTCGATGACGTCGATGGCCTTGTCGGGCAGAAAGCGGTCATGGAGGTGCTTGTCGGCCAACTCAGCGGCGGCGCGCAGGGCCGCATCGGTGTAGCGGACGCCATGATACGCCTCGTAGTGGGGGCGCAAGCCCTGCAAGATGCCGATCGTGTCTTCGACGCTCGGCTCGCCGATATCGATTCTCTGGAAGCGGCGCGCCAGGGCGCGATCGGACTCAAAGGCATTCTTGAACTCGGTGTAGGTAGTAGAGCCGATACAGCGCACCTCGCCGGACGCCAGGACCGGCGTGAGAATGGTAGAGGCGTCCATGGTGCCACCGTGGACAGACCCCGCGCCCACGACGGTGTGAATCTCGTCGATGAACAGGATGGCGTCCGGGCGGCTCTGCAGGGCGGTAATGACGGCCTTCAGCCGCTCCTCGAACTGGCCGCGATACTTGGTCCCCGCCAGCACCGCGCCCATGTCAAGGGCGTAAATCTGGGCGGGCTTGAGCAGGTCGGGCACATCGCCCTGATGAATCTTGAGAGCCAGGCCCTCAACGATGGCCGTCTTGCCCACGCCCGGGTCGCCGACCAACACCGGGTTGTTTTTACGGCGGCGGCTGAGGACGTGAATCGTGCGCTCGATCTCGGCCTCGCGCCCGATGAGAGGATCAATTTTGCCCTCGGCAGCGCGGGCGACCAGGTTGGTGGCGTAGGCGGCCAGAGGGTCGGCGGCGCGTGGCATGTCGTCGCCGCTATCGTCCAGGTCTGGCGACGGTGACGCCTCAAAGGCTGGCGCGCTTCCCTGTTCCATGCCGTGGGAGATGAAGCTCACAATATCGAGGCGGCTGATGCCCTGGTGCGCCAGCAGATAGCGGGCGTAGGAATTCTCCTCGAGCATCAGGGCGGCGAGAATGTCGCCGCTATCGACCGCTGACTGAGCCGCCGACTGGGCGTGTACGAGGGTACGCTGGAGAACGCGCTGCAAGGCCACCGTCGGCTCAGGGGCCTCGGCCTCACCCTCAGGCAGACTCTCGAGCTGCTCCTCGAAGTAGTCTTCCAGTGCGCCACCGAGGGCTTCAATGTCCACGCCACAGCCCCGAAGCACCACGCGCCCGGTGGCATCGCGGAGGATGGCATACAGGAGGTGCTCCAGGGTAACGTACTCGTGGCGACGGCGCTCAGCCTCGGTTACAGCGCGGTTGAGGGTCAGCTTCAGGGTATCGGTGAACATACTACTCCGGCTCGACAGTACATAGCAGGGGGTATTCATTGGCGCGCGCGAGGCTCACGGCCTTGTGTGCCTTCGCCTCAGCAATCTCGAAGGGATAGACGCCCGCCACCCCCACTCCCTCGTGATGAACCTGGAGCATGATGTCAAAGGCGTCAACTTCGGAACGGCGAAAGATAGAGCGCAGCACGTAGACGACAAAATCCATCGTCGTATAGTCGTCGTTGTGCAGCATCACCTTGAACAGGGGCGGCGGGCGCACCTCCGTCTCGCCCTCGATGAGAACGTCGGTGTCGTTTATCGGCGTAGCCATTGCTCTAGCTCCGCCAGGCTGCGCGTATTGAGGATGTGCTTCGGCTCCAGCCAGCCGCGCCGCGCCATCTCGACGGCGAAGGTCATGACGCCTAACCCCTCGGGAGCGTGGGCATCGGAGGCCAGGGTGATCATGACGCCCCGCCCGGCGGCGTAACGAGCCTGCTCGCCGTTCAGATCGAGGCGATCCACCTGGCCGTTGATTTCCAGCGCCGTCCCCGTCTCGGCCGCCGCTTCGACCAGCGCCTCGAAGTCCAGGTCCATCGGTGGGCGCTTGCCGAGGATGCGCCCGAAGGGGTGGCCGATGATATCCACGTGGGGGCTGCGCATGGCGGCAAGATAGCGTCGCATGAGCGTCGCGCGCTCGCCGCG
>JAHCIE010000469.1 GCA_026129385.1 Anaerolineae bacterium | reverse complement strand
AGCTCAACCCACGTCGTCGGCGTTCCCAGCACACGATGCTCGCCGGTCTCGGTGTTCAGCGCAACCAGACGCCAGATGTTCTGTCCCACGCCGATGTAGACCCACGGCGGGTCGGCCTGATGGTAGTAGCCGTAGGTCAGCCCGTCCTTGCGCTCGGGATCGCCCAGATCGAACCAGACCTTGTGTTCCAGTGTGTTCGGGTCAATGCGCGCCAGGGCGGTTCGCCGGTTGCTCGATTGCGTGGTGGCGTAGAGCATTCCGTCCGGGCCGAACTCCAGACGGTAGAAGAAGCTGTAGCCTGATTTGTCGGGCAACAGCGAGCCAAGCGTTTTCATGCTGTTGGTCGGCGGGTCGTAGTAGTGGATGTGCCCGCCGGAGGCGGAGAAGAAGATGCGCCCGTTGGCGGCACGCAGACAGTTCTTCTGCTGATAGTTGCTGTTGCTGTAGCCGGGAAGGTTGAAGACCTGCTGCTTTCCCGTTTCCAGATCAATGAGTACCCACTCGGGCGCGGCGTTGGGGAGCTTGCTCTGGTGGTTGAAATACTGGGCGATGAAGGTGTATCCGCCGTCGGGCCGTTGTCCCACCGCCTGCGTCCAGCAGCGGGCGGACACCACCGGCGAGCCGGCGGAGTGGACCTCAATCGTGGGAACCTGCGCCAACGCCACATGCGCGAAAAACAGCCCCGCCCAAACCGGGATCGCAAGCCGAGTGAACTTCATCGATTTGTCCTTGTTGCAGTAACCGGCGGGTTTACCAGGTGAACGACGAGTGTGCCTTGCCGGTGTTCCACCCGTTGTAGCTGTCGTAGTCGAACAGCCCGGTGGAAATGGTGCGGGGTGATTCGCGGCTGGCGTGCAGGTCCGCCCAGACGATGTTCATGGTTCCTTCGTGCGCCCAGCGGTCGAGGTAGACGTTGGGATCCAAGTAAAAGCTGAGGCGGAAGGCGGTGTGGGTGTTGAGGTTGACGCGGCTGGTGGCAGCGGATGACTCTCGCACGCCGTCGAAGATGATCGGCCGGCGGGTGAAATGCGTGTGGATGTTGGAAACCTTCAGGTTTCGCGGCGCGGCGCGTTCAGCATGTGCGTAGGAGCCATTGGCGGTGTAGTTGCCGGACTTGCTCGCAGGCCCGGCGGCATTGACGCCCTTGCCGAGGTTGGTCGGACAATACCAGAGGCTGGACGTCGTCGCGGCGCTGGCGGCGGTGGGCGCGGCCGCCTGCGGCGCGGGCGCCGACTGTGCGCCACAGGCCGCCGCAAAGACGGCTAACGCCACCAGCAACACAAATACCAACCACTTTCTCATGCGAGCTTCTCCTTCGCTCTCGGTCGTGGGCCTGAGGGCCCGACCAGCGGCATAAATACGGCCGACTCGCGCATTATAGGCTTGTCATCTGGCGTGTCAACCTACACCCAACTGGTGTGCCACTCCCCGTCGCGGCAGGGTCTCCCTGCCCTCTTGGCAGGCGGCAAGGGCAAATGGTCGTCTTGGCTTCCCCTAACGCCAAGGCGCGAAGGGGGAAAAAGGAACTTGCCTTTTTCGCGCCTTCGCGCCCTTGTGGCTTCGTGTCCTCCGTACCACCGCTGCATCACCCGATATGGCGAACCGTCGGTGGTCGGTGGTCGGTGGTCGCGTCTACTGCTTGACGCCCAGCTTCCAGGGTTCCAGCTGCCCAACGAAGCTGCTATCCTGCGATGTAGTCTTACCCGTCGTCATGTAGGGCTTGACGAGGAACACGTTCTCGTTGTTCCACAGCGGCGAGGCGGCTACGTCCGACAGCATCAGCTTCTCTGCCTGCTGATACAACTGCACGCGCTTGGTCGGGTCCTTCTCCACGTCGGCCTGATCCACCAGCTTGTCGAACTCCGCGTTCTTATAGCCGACGCGCTGGGCAAAGCCCGACGTCGAGCGCCAATAGGTCGACAGCCAGTTCTGCGGATCCGGATAGTCCGAGCACCAACCCAAGATGAAGATCTGCGGCGAGGTCGCGACGTTCTTAGTCAGCGCCGTGTACGTTGTCGGCTCCACCGGGTCGAGGACCGGGCTGACGCCCAGCGCCTTCCGCAACTGGTCGGCGACGAACTCGAAGCGCACCTTGTTACGCGGCGTCGAAGAGTACGTCAGCTTCACCTCGCCGTTGTAGCCCACCTTGTCCCAGAGCGCCTTGGCCGCCGCCGGGTCCGTCTTCAGGTCCGCGCCCATGCTGGCGTCGTAGCCGGGGATGTCGGGCGGCAGCCACGAGGTCGTCGGGCGGCCCAGACCGCGCAGCACATCGCGCACCCAGGCCTCGCGGTCGATGGACTTACCGGCCGCCTGGCGAGCGTCCTTCTGGTCGAAGGGCGGGCGCACCTCGTTGAACTGCAAGGCGAAGGTGCAGCCACCGGGGTAGCGCTTGATATCCTGGCTCAGCGTGGGGTCCTTCTGCGCCGCTTCCAGGTCCTCCGCCGCCAGGACGATGGAGTCCAACTCACCGTTGCGATACGCCTCGAAGGCCACCTTGCTGTCGGTGATGAAGCGCATCTGGATCTCATCGGCGGCCGGCTTCTCGCCGTGCCAGTTGGGGTTGGGGACGAAACGGGCAACTTCCTTCTCCTTCAACTCCTTGAGCATGAAGGGGCCATTGCCGATCTGATTCTCGCCCTTGACCCACCAGTCCTCGCCCTTGCTCTCGACGATCGACTGCTTGACGGGGTAGCCAATCCACAGGTAAGCGATGTAGGGGAAATAAGCCGCGGGCTGGACAAGCTTGAACTCCAGCGTCGTATCGTCGAGGGCCTTGACGGCCATCTTGTCGCGCAGGGCGTTCAGCTGGTCGGCCGGGGCCTTGGGGTCGGCCGTTCCATACGCCTCACCGCCCTGGATGAGGAACGTCTCTGCCTGGTACTCTCCGGCCAGTCGCGGGTCGGCGGCGCGCTTGTAGGCGTACTCGAAGTCCTTCGCTGTCAGCGGCGAGCCGTCGCTGTACTTCAGGCCGGGCCGTAGCTTGAACGTCCACGTCAGGCCGTCATCCGACACCTTCCAACTCTCGGCCGCGCCAGGGGCGGGCTTGAGATCGGGACCGAGGCGCACCAGCGGCTCGTACAGCAGCCCGGACATGGCGATCTCGTTGGCAAAGGACATCTGCTGCGGGTCGAGGTTGTCGGGGTAGCCCGACAGATTGAGGCGCACGACGTTGCCGCC
>JAHCIE010000468.1 GCA_026129385.1 Anaerolineae bacterium | reverse complement strand
GAGGACAAGCGTGGCAACCCGGCTAACTACGCTATCCTCGCCCTGAGCGAGGCGACGCGCATTGACCCCGTCAAGGCCCCGGCCTACGTGCCGGAGCTATCGCGGCTGGCGAACTCGCGCACCCTGGCCGAGGCGATTGCCGTCGGCGAGCAGGAGCGCATTCGGGAGCAGATTCTGGCCGACATCGCCGCCCCCCACGACCTGAGCTTTCGTATTGTCGGCAGTGGCGCTGTCGTGACCGAGATTCTGGAGAACCTGACGGGCCAGCGCATGCTGTTCCAGCCCCTCAGCTATCTCATCCGCACCGGCGAGCCGGACGGCCAGGACCTGTTGGGCGCGATGAACTTCGCGGCTTTGGCGACACGGCTGGTAGTCAATGGCAGGTGGGGACGGCTGGTGACGTATCGCCAGCGCGAGAACTACAGTGACCTGCCCCTGACTGTCGTCACGGAGCGGATGGGCAATATCAACGCTGCCGACTTCTACGACACAGCTACCTTGTCGGCCAGGCCCGGCCTCATCTGGGCGGCAGGCGCGTGATACAGGAGGTACGAGCATGTCCTGGCTGAACCTCCTGCGCGGCACACCCCCGCCGGTCGAGGAAGCCCCGCCCGGCGCTTTGGTGGATGTCCGCGATGTGGTCAAGTCCTTTCACGTCGGCACGGGCGAGTTGACCATTCTCAAGGGCGTCTCCTTCCAGGTGAAGGAGGGCGAGTTTGTATCCATCGTCGGCCCGTCGGGCAACGGCAAGTCGACGCTGCTCAACATGATCACCGGTATTGACCGACCTAGCCAGGGCGAGATTATGGTCATGGGGCGGCGCGTTGACAAGATGAGCGAAGACCAGCTGGCCGAATGGCGCGGCGAGAACGTGGGGATTATCTTCCAGTTCTTCCAGATGCTGCCCGCCTTGAGCCTGGCGCAAAACGTGGTGCTACCGATGGACCTGGCGGGCAAGTGGTCGGCCGGCGAGCGCCGCGACCGCGCCCTGCGCCTGCTGGACATGGTTGGCCTCAAGGACCAGGCTGACAAACTGCCCAGCATGGTGTCCGGCGGCCAGCAGCAGCGCGCCGCCATCGCCCGCGCCCTGGCGAATGACCCACCGCTCCTCATCGCCGACGAGCCAACCGGCAATCTGGACTCCCACACGTCCCAGGATGTGTTCGACCTGTTTCCCGAGGTGGTAGGGCGCGGCAAGACCCTGATCATGGTTACCCACGACAAGGAACTGGCGGCGCGCATCCCGCGCGTCGTGGAAATCATCGATGGCCGCATCGTGCGCGACGAGTACACGGGCCACACCAACTGGGCGGGGTATTAGGGGGATTGGCAGGGGCAGGATGTTCCTGTCCTCCGCCGCTGTACGGGCAGGCCGCGGTGCCTGTCCTCCCGCCGGGGAGGAGCCATGAGCGTCATCTGGTACAAGGTCTGGTACGATCTGTGGCACAACAAGGTTCGCACGCTGCTGGCGGTGCTGTCCATTGCGGCGGGCGTCTTTGCCGTTGGTGTGGTGTTCGGTATGAGCGACCAGCTACTGTCGGGCATGGATAGGGCGCATCAGGCGGTCACACCGTCCCACATCCAACTCTATCTGAACAGCCCTGTTGCTCGCGACTACATCGTGGGCCTTAAGCGTACGCCCGGCGTCCTCGATATCGAGGGCTTCAACCAGCTGACGATAAGCTACCAGCTTCCGTCTAGCCGTGAGTGGAAGCAGGCCGCCATCGTCAGCCGCGACGACTGGGATAAGCAGCGAATGGACATGGTGCAGCTCAAGGGCGGCGAGTGGCCGCGGCGGGGTGAGCTGGGCATCGAGCGGTTGTCCAGCGAGTTCTTTCAGATTGGCATGGGTGACACGGTTACCATCAAGGATAGAAACGACCGCGAGCGTACCTACTCGATCAACGGCCTGATTCGCCACCCCTTTGTATTGCCGCCCCCGTTTGGCGGCGAAGCCGTCTTCTTCATGACCAAGGACGATTTGGAGCGCTACGATGTGCCGTCCGATCGCTTCGGCGTCCTGTACGTGCGCGTTACACCCTACAGCGACGCGCACGCCCGCGAGGTGGCGACCGCCATCAAGGATCGCCTGGCGAAGGACGATATGACCGTCGGGGCGACCCTGTACCAGAATCCGGAACGTCACTGGGGGCGCATGTTCATCGAGGGCATCACCCTGGTCTTGCAGGTATTGGCCGTCGTATCGCTGCTCCTGAGTGTCGTACTCGTCTTCAACACCCTGACCGCCCTGATCACCCAGCAGACGAACCAGATCGGCATCCTGAAGGCTATCGGCGGCTCGTCGGGCACAATCCTGAAGGTCTATCTGGCGACGGTGCTGGCCTATGGCCTTCTGGCGCTGCTGGTCGCCCTGCCACTGGGCATGTTTCTGGCGTGGCTCATCAGCCGTTGGTTCCTCAATCTGTTCAACATTAGCTACGACACCTTCCAGTTCTCCGATACGGCGGTCATCCTCCAGATACTGGCCGCGCTGGCGGTGCCGGTCGTGGCGGCTCTTGTCCCTATCCTGGGAGGGGCGCGCACGACGGTGCGGGAGGCCATCGCGAGCTACGGCATCGGCGGCGACTTCGGTTCCAACCCGGTCGACCGCGCCGTCGAGCGCGCGAGTGGCCGCGTGCTGCCCTCCCAGTACGCGACCGCGGTGACCAACATGTTCCGCCGCAAGGGCCGCCTGCTGCTAACGCTGAGCGTGCTGGCGACGGCGGGCGCCATGTTTCTCATCGTGATGAGCCTGAGTTCGTCCATCAACCTGACGGCCGACAACTACTTTGGCGCGCGCCACTTTGATACCACGGTCTACCTACAGGGGGCGTATCGCCAGGATAGGGTGCAGAGCGCCGCCGCGTCAGTCCCCGGCGTCACGGCGATGCAGCCGATCTTCACTGTCAACGGGACGATGCTCAAGGAAGGCCAGCGGCTGCGGGAGGCGGGCCTGGCGACGGAGGTCGATGGCCTCGTACCAGGCCAGGACTATATTGGCGAGCGCGTCGTGGCCGGGCGCTGGTTGCTGCCGGAGGACGGTAACGCCGTGGTCATCAGCCAGAATACCGCCAGGCGCGGCGGCATCCGGGTTGGCGACATCATCACCCTGAATCTGTCGGAGTTGGGGAAGGACGACTTCGAGGTCGTTGGCCTGTATCAGTCCATGAGCAGCGACGAAGGCTT
>JAHCIE010000467.1 GCA_026129385.1 Anaerolineae bacterium | reverse complement strand
GGCGGCGCCGGGGCGGCGCGCTTCAACGGCAACTATGTCGGGCGCTTCTGTCAGCCGGCGTACGAGACCCATCCGCCGCTGTGCTGGCGGGCGACCGTCGTCGTGACCAACGGGTCGTTGTCGGGGCAGTACGTCAGCTCGCGGACCGGCGGGGTCAATACGTGGAGCGGCGCGGTGTCGGCCAGCGGCGGGGTCGACATGCACTACGACGGCGTTTCCAGCCAGGTCGCGCCGGGGACGCGGGCCACGGCCCGCCTGCAGGGCACGATCAACGGCACGGTCATGGAGGTGGCGGGGCGGTGGAGCCGCGTCGATCGGGCATTGACCGGCCGCTTCGTGCGCCAGGAGTGAACCCGGCCCGCCGATGACGGGGTGGCGGGAACGCCGGCGGCACCCGGCGCGCGATTCATGCATTGACATGTAGTGAGTGTTTGCTCATTATACGGCATGTTTGCTAACCGCTATCTCAACCGCTGGCATGCCGCCGGGCTGATTGACGACGCTGCTGTCGCGCGCATCACCAGCTGGGAGCGCGCCCAGGCGCGTCCCGTCTGGCTGTGGGCGCTGGCCGGTCTGGGCGCCTTCGCCGTCGGCATGGGCGTGCTGGCGGTGATTGCCGCCAACTGGGAACGCATTCCCGGCGGGCTGAAGATCGCGGCCAGCCTGACCTTGGATGGCGCCCTGGCGCTCGGCGTGTTCGTTGCCTGGCAGCGCGGTTGGGACAAAACGCGCGAAATTCTGGCGCTGCTGCTGTTCGGCCTGGTGCTGGGCAGCATTGCGCTGATCAGTCAGGTCTATCAGCTCGATGGCGAGGCGTGGCAGGCGATGCTGATCTGGATCGCCGTCTGCACGCCGTTCCTGGCGCTGGTGACGCGCACCCAGGTCCTGGGAATCGCCTGGGCGATCGCGGCGACGGCCGTCTATCTGACCGCGGTGGAAAGGCTGGATCACGTGCTGACCCGCCTGCTGCACGGCGACGCCGTGATCCTGCTGGTCTGGGTGCCGGGCCTCGTGCTGCTGGCCTGTGGCGTCGCGCGCAGCTGGCAGGCGACCGGGCGGCGCCAGGGCTATGCGATCGTTGCCTGCGGCCTGCTGGCGCTGCTGGTTGGGGCCAGCGTGCCGCAGTTCATCGTCTTCCGGCCGCGCCAGGAGGCCGGCACTCTTGTGGCCGTGGCCGCCAGCCTGCTGACCGCAGGCCTGCTGTGGCGCGAGTGGCGGCGCGGCGTCGAGGGCGCCCACGCGCTGATGCTGATCGTCCTGGCCGGCCTGGCGGCGTGGCTGGCCACGATGCTGATCTGGAAGTTGGCCGGCGCGACCGGCACCACCTTCTGGAGCCGCCGTTCGGCAGATGCCCTGCCGTACCTGGCCGCCGCGCTGGTCTCCATCGCCTTCTGGGCCACCGTGAGCTGGCTGGCCTTGCATGCCGGGCGACGCGTGCTGTTCTCGCTGTCGTTTGGCGTGATCGTCGTGCGCGTCTTCATCATCTACTGGGAAGAGTTCGGCGGACTGCTCAACACCGGCCTGGGCCTGATCGGTGGCGGTCTGCTGTGCCTGGCCCTGTCGGCGCTCGGCTGGTTCATCGCGCGCCGCGCCGGCGCGCCGGTGGAGGCCGACATATGAAGCGCCTGATGACCGCCGCGGTGATCGCGGCGCTGGCCCTGCCGCTGGCGACCTTGGGCGCCATGGTCGGCGATGCGGAGCGCGGCCTGCGGGACGCCGGCGTCATGCGTGTCGCCATCCGCGGCTACGACCCCCAGGACATGCTGCGCGGGCACTACCTGCGCTACCAGTTCGAGTGGAACGCCGAGCCGGCGTTCATCGGCCGCGCCCGGCAATTGTGCGTCCTGTCGGCGCCAGCCGATGCGCCGGCGCGGGTGCGGCCGCTGGCCGAGAGCGGCACGTGGTCTTCCGCCACCGACTGCGCCTTCGTCGTCAAGGGCTGGGGCGAGGTGCTGGCCGAGGGGCGGCGCCTCGAACCCGGCGAACGCGGTCCCGCCGGCCGCCTGCGCTTCACGCCGTCCGGCGTCGAAAGCGGCCGGCTCTATATCCCGGAGCGGCACGCCCAGGAACTGGAGCGCCTGCTGCGCGGCAACGACGCGCGACTGACCATCGACCTGGCGGTCAACCGCGCCGGTCGCGCCAGCGTCAAGGCCTGGCATATCGACGGCAAGACCGTCGACGACTACTTCAACAAATAGGGCTGGCCCGGGCGGGCCGCGATACGCGCAAGCGGGCGGCCGTTACGGCCGCGCCGCCTGCACCACGGCGTTCTTCATCGCCCGCTGCAGCTTCTCGAAGGCGCGCACCTCGATCTGGCGCACGCGCTCGCGGCTGATCTTGAACTCGTCGGACAGGTCCTCGAGCGTCTTGGGCTCGTCGACCAGACGGCGCTGGGTCAGGATATGGCGCTCGCGGTCCGACAGCGTGCGCATGGCATCGGTCAGGAGCGAGCGACGCTGCTCCAGTTCCTGGTTTTCGGCGAACCGCGCTTCCTGGTCAGGCGAGTCGTCCACCAGCCAGTCCTGCCATTCCGACTCGCTGTCGGTGCGGGTCGGCGCGTTCAGCGACTGGTCGGGCGCGGTGAGGCGGCGGTTCATGTTCACCACCTCGTCCTCCGGCACGCCCAAGCGGTGGGCGATCTTCTTGACCTGCTCGGGGTTGAGGTCGCCTTCCTCGATGGCCTGCATCTGGCCCTTGATCTTGCGCAGGTTGAAGAACAGCTTCTTCTGCGCCGCCGTGGTGCCCATCTTCACCAGCGACCAGCTGTGCAGGATGTATTCCTGGATCGCCGCCCTGATCCACCACATGGCGTAGGTCGCCAGGCGGAAGCCGCGGTCCGGATCGAACCGCTTCACCGCCTGCATCATGCCGACGTTGCCTTCGCTGATGAGCTCGCCGATCGGCAGCCCATAGCCGCGGTAGCCCATGGCGATCTTGGCGACCAGCCGCAAATGGCTGGTGACCAGCTTGTGCGCTGAATCGAGGTCGCCCTCGGTTTGCCAGCGCTTGGCAAGGTTAAGCTCTTCCTCCGGCGTCAGCATCGGGTACCGGCGGATTTCAGAGAGATAGCGCGAGAGGTTGCCCTCGGGTGCGATCGGGAAGACCGCGGAGGCCATGACGTACACCTGTCCTTTCGGGTTGCCGTGGCGGGTTAGGCCCACCATCTTGTGCTGTTACGCAATCACCC
>JAHCIE010000466.1 GCA_026129385.1 Anaerolineae bacterium | reverse complement strand
GGGCCGCCCCAGATGCTGAACGCGCCCGGTAGGCGATGCAGCCGCGCCTGGGTAACGCCCGACACGCTCACTGGTCGCGGGTGCCCCATCATCCATAGCGTCAGGTCGAGGATATGCACGCCAATATCGATGCACGCCCCGCCCCCCGCGTGCTCGCGGCGGATGAAGCCCACCCGCGTCGGGGCCGCCGCCCGCCGCAACATCCAGCCACGCGCGTGATACACCTCGCCCAGCATGCCGCTGTCCAGCTCCGCCTTCAGGGCGCGGCTGCGCCCATCGAAGCGGAAGTGCTGCGCCGTCATCAGCAGCCGCCGGTTACGATCGCGGGCAGCGATCATCTGTCGCACCTCGCCCGGCGTCGGCGCCAATGGCTTTTCACACAGGACGTGCTTGCCCGCATCCAGCGCGGCAATCGCCAGCGCGGCGTGGTACATATTGGGCGTACAGATGTCCACAATATCGATGTCAGGGTCGTGAATCAGGTCCAGCGGTTGCTCGTACAGCCGCGTCACGCCTTGCTCGCGGCCCGCCCGCGCCAGGGTCTCCGGAACCACGTCCGACAGGGCGACCACCTCGGCGTCCGGGCTGGTACGCCAGCCTGGAAAGTGGGTCTTCGCGATGCCACCAACGCCAATCACGCCGACCTTCAGCAGCCCAGTCATAGCGCCCCCCATGTCTCTGGTGTCACCCACCCGCCGCGCCGTGCGCCCGCGTACATCGCCGCCATGACCGCCACCCGCTCCGCCGCCTCACGCGGCGACACAAGCGGCACGTCCGCCTGCCCGGTAAGGGCATCCAGGAACAGGTCAAAGGCGTGGGGCAGCGGGGCCGGCAGATCCGTCCACGGTGTCTTGCCGTCTGCGCCTGCCACGCCCTGGTTCTGGTAGTACAGCGCGCCGTTGAACACCGTCGCGTGTGCCTCTGTCCCGCTCAGGACCAGCGTCACCGGGTTGGCAATGTCGTCCCAGGCCGCCGCCAACGACCCGATAGCCCCACTCCGGAAGCGCAGCAGCCCCTCGCCAGTCTCGTCACAGCCAGGGTAGCGCCCCGTCCCCATGCCGATGGCCGCCGTCGCGCTTGTCACGTCACCCAGCAGCCACAGCATGATGTCCAGAACGTGCGCCCCCAAGTCGCCGAAGGCGCCAACGCCCGCCTGGTCCACGTCGGCCATCCAGCGCCACTCGGTATCGAACCAGCCACCCAGCGCGCCCGCATGGCAGTTGGACATCCGCAGCCGCGTCACCTGGCCGAACGCCCCGCGCTGAAGTTCGCGGCGCAGAAAGCGGTAGATGGGATCGCCGCGCATGAAATAGCCGGTCTGAAATACGACACCCGCCCGCTCGATGGCCTCAGCCATGCAATAGGCCCCGTCGGAATCCGCCGCCAGCGGTTTCTCGACAAACATCGCCTTGCCCACCGTGGCCGCGCCCAACACTAGCGCCTCGTGGCGGTCCGTCTCCGAGCCAATGATGACCGCCTGAATCGCCGCGTCGGCCCAGATAGCCTCCAGATCGGGCGTCACCCGCGCGCCCAGCGCTGCCGCCCGGCGTTGGGCGCGATCCGGATCGTGGTCCCAGACGTGACTTACCGCCACGTCATCGCGCGCCTGGACACGCTTGATGAAGTTGGGAACGTGGATGTGCGCGCCCCCCACCAGAGCAAGATGCACCATAGCCAATAGTCCTTTCAGTCAACAAAAAGAGCAGAGCGCGCAGACGGCATTCTCTGCTCGGGGTCGCGGCGACGACTCGCCTATTCGGACCGGATCGCCTCTGCGATCTGTAGCCGACCCATGCGAATGGCAGGATAGACGCTCGCCAGCAAGGCAGCGACGACGGCAACGGCGAAGGCTTCGACGAACAGGCGGGGCTGGGCCTGAAACTGGAGCGTCCAGCCAAACGAGCGCAGATTGATGATATACACCAGAATGAGCGCCAGGGCGAGTCCGGTCGGTACGGACAGGAGGCCCGCCATGCCCCCCATCAGCCCGCTTTCCAGCATCGTCAGGCCCCACATCTCGCGCAGGCTCATGCCCGTCGCCCGCAGCGTGCCCAGTTCCCGTGTGCGCTCTAGCTGCAGCGCCATGAGCGCGCTTAGCACGCCGATGAAGGCCACCACCACCGCCAGCAATTGCAGCGCCTGGGTAATGGCGAACGTACGGTCGAACACCTCTAGCGCGGCGCGGCGCAGGCCGGCATTGCCGGTGATGACCAGGTCGCGGTCAGCATAGCGCTCGCGCAGCTGGGCTGTGATGCCATCCACGCTCACCCCTGGCGCGACATAGCCCGCCACGGACGAGATTGCCGGGTCGTCGAACCACCGCCGGTAGTTGTCCAGGCTCACCTGGATAGTCCCTCGATCGGAGGCATAGTCATAGTAGATACCGACGATGGGCAGCGTCACATCGCCCCGCGCCGTGCGCAGCGTGACCTGGGCGCGCGCCTGCTCCTCGGCCGACAGACCCGGCACCATCACTGTCAGACTGTGGCGGTAGGCATAGGGTTCAGACACCAGCGCCGCCCCCGCCTGCACCCGCGCCCACATCTCTTCGGGCGTGCCGGTCGCCGCCTTAAATGCGCGCCCATCGCGAGGTCGACTGCTACGCAATGCAAACAAGTTGCTCGCCCCGCGATCCGTGTCCACTGTCGCATTGCGCGCCATCTCGACGCTCACGATGCCCGGCACGCCCGCCAGTTCGTCGGCCAGCGCCGGGTCCAGTGACGCCGAGGCCCGCGTCGCGGTCAGGCTCGGCGTGCTGATATACACGTCGGCGCGTAGCGTCATGCTCAGCCAGGTCTCCACCGTCTGGCGAAACGAGCCGATCATGGTACCAACGCCGATCGTCACCGAGACGGCGACCATGAGCGCGGCGATGGCGACTGAGGTCCGGCTCAACGCGCGCGTCACGGTGCGCGGAGCCATGCGCCCCAGCGGCCCCGCCAGCGCACCGGTAACGGGAGTCACGGCCGCCATGGCGATCACCGTCGCCAGGGGCGTCAAGGCCGCCGCGCCCAAGACCACCAGGAACACGCCGCCAAAGCTGGCGACGAGCTGCCGCCCACCGACCGCCAGGGCCGCGCCAGCGGCGGCCAGCAGGGCCACCCCGACCGTCGTCGTCCAGGGCAAAGCGCGGCGAACGCGCGCCTCCACGCTCGAGCGTGACAGGGCGCTGCGAGGGGCCACCAGCGTCGCCTCCAG
>JAHCIE010000465.1 GCA_026129385.1 Anaerolineae bacterium | reverse complement strand
CTGTCATGGTTGCTGCTCCCAAGCTGGGCGTTACGCGACGCCTTCGACTTTGCTGGTGTGCATGGCCGCCATCTGCTCGTAGAAGCTCCAGCGGCGCTTGACGTCCTCCTGGGCCTCGCGAAGGAGAAGCTCGGCGCGCTCCTCGTCCTGCTGCATCAACATGCGGTAGCGGGTTTCGTTGTAGGCGTAGTTCTGGAAGGGGATGGTCGGCTCCTTGGAGTCGATGATGAGTGGGCTTTGCCCCTCGCCGGCTAGGGCTGGGTTGTAGCGATACAGTGGCCAGAAACCCGACTGGACGGCGAGCTTCTGCTGTTCCAGGCCCTTCTTCATGTCGATGCCGTGGGCGATGCAGTGGCTGTAGGCGATGATGACCGACGGGCCAGGGTACTGTTCGGCCTCGATGAAGGCGCGCAGGGTGTGCTGGTCGTTGGCGCCCATCGCCACGCGGGCGACGTAGATATAGCCGTAGGATATCGCTAGCAGGCCCAGGTCCTTCTTGGGCAGGCCCTTGCCATTGGCGGCGAACTTGGCGACGGCCGCGCGCGGGGTGGACTTGGAGGCCTGGCCGCCGGTGTTGGAGTATACCTCGGTGTCGAGGACCAGCACGTTGACATCGCGGCCGGTGGCGAGGACGTGGTCGAGACCACCGTAGCCGATATCGTAGGCCCAGCCGTCGCCGCCGATGATCCACACGCTCTTGCGCACGAGGCTGTCGGCGATGCTGAACAGGTTGGCCGCTACGGGGTTGCCCGCGCCTCGGTCACGCAGGCGAGCCTTGAGCACGGCAACGCGCTCGCGCTGCGCTCGCAGTCCAGCCTCGGTAGACTGGTCGGCGTCGACCAGGTCCGTGACCAGATCGGGGCCGACGATGTCGGCAACCTGGGGTAGCATCTCGCGGGCAAACTCGAGCTGCTTGTCGAGGGTCAGGCGCATGCCCAGGCCGAATTCGGCATTATCCTCGAACAGGGAGTTGGACCAGGCCGGGCCGCGCCCGTCGGCGTTCATGGTGTACGGGGTGGTCGGCAGGTTGCCGCCGTAGATGGACGAGCAGCCGGTGGCGTTGGCGACGATCATGCGATCGCCGAAGAGTTGGGTGGCGAGCTTGATATAGGGTGTTTCACCGCAGCCGGAGCAGGCGCCGGAGAACTCAAACAGCGGTTCTAGCAACTGCGAATTCTTGATAGTGCCGGCGCTCATCAGGGTGCGGTCTGGCTCAGGCAGCGTGCGGTAGAAGTCCCAGTTGACATTCTCCCGCTCGCGGATGGGCGGCTGCTCGGCCATGTTGATGGCCTTCCGGCCGACCTGCCGCTTGTCCTTGACGGGGCAGGCCTCGACGCAGAGGGCGCAGCCGGTGCAGTCCTCCGGCGATACCGCCAGGGCGTACTTCATGCCCGGGAACTCCTTGAACTTGGCGTCGATGGCCAGGAAGGTGCCCGGCGCGTTGGTCAAGAGGGCGGGGTCGAAGACGGTGTGACGGATCACGGCGTGGGGGCAGACGAAGACGCACTTGCCGCACTGGATGCAGATGTCCGGCTCCCAGACGGGGATCTCCAGGGCGATATTTCGCTTCTCAAATTGGGTCGTGCCCAGGGGGAAAGTCCCATCGACGGGCAGTGCGCTGACGGGGAGGGAGTCGCCGTTGCCAGAGATCATCACCCCCAACACGTCGCGGACGAAATCGGGAGCGTTCGCCGGAACGGTGGGGCGCATGACCACGTCACCGCCGACGGTCTTGCCCGTCAGGTCGACCTCGTGCAGATTCGCGAGGGTCTGGTCGACGGCCTGGAAGTTACGCTCGACGACGGCTGCGCCGCGTTTGCCGTAGCTCTTCTCGATGCTCTTCTTGATTTCGGCGATGGCCTGCTCACGGGGCAACACGCCGCTGATGGCGAAGAAGCACGTCTGCATCACCGTGTTGATGCGGCTGCCCATGCCGGTCTTGTAGGCGACATCGTAGGCGTTGATGACGAAGAGCCGTAGCCGCTTGGCCAGGATGGTTGCCTGCGTCTCGCGCGGCAGCTTTGCCCACACGTCGTCAGGGCTATAGATGCTGTTGAGCAGGAAGATGCCGCCGGGCTTGGCATACGTCAGGACGTCCATGCGCTCGAGGAACGAGAACTGATGGCAGGCGACGAAGTTGGCCTCGTCGCGCCCGATGAGGTAGGGGGCCTTGATGGGCCGTGGGCCGAAGCGCAGGTGCGACGTGGTGATCGAGCCGGACTTCTTGGAGTCGTAGACGAAGTAACCCTGGGCGAAATTGTTGGTTTCCTCGCCAATGATCTTGATGCTGTTCTTGTTCGCGCCGACGGTACCGTCAGCGCCGAGGCCCCAGAACACGCATTCCACCGTGTCGTCGTCGGAGATGGAGAAGCTGGGGTCATACTCTAGACTGGTGTGGGTTACGTCGTCGACGATGCCGAGGGTGAAATGGTTCTTGGGCGTGGGGCGAGTCAGCTCGTTGAAGACGCCCTGGACCATCGCCGGCGTGAATTCCTTGGAGGCCAGGCCGTAGCGGCCGCCGATGACGGATGGTTTGGGAGCGTCGGGGCCGCCCTCGCTGAGGGCCGTGACCACATCCTGATACAGTGGCTCGCCCGCGCTGCCCGGCTCCTTGCAGCGGTCCAGCACCGCAATACGGCGGACAGTGGCGGGGAGGGTGGCCAGGAAACGATCGACTGAGAAGGGACGATAGAGGCGAACCTTTAGCAGGCCGACTTTCTCGCCGCGAGCGTTCAGGTAGTGGACAGTCTCTTCGACGGCTTCGTCGCCGGAGCCCATGATAACGATGACGCGCTCTGCGTCGGGCGCGCCCACGTAGTCGAACAGATGATACTGGCGGCCGGTCAGGGTGGCGAAGCGGTCCATCGCCTTCTGCACGATGCCAGGGGTGGCGATGTAGTAGGGGTTGACCGTCTCGCGGGCCTGGAAGTAGACGTCGGGGTTCTGGGCCGTGCCGCGCACGAAGGGGCGGTCGGGGGTGAGCGCGCGCAGGCGGTGCGTATGGACCTGCTCGTCATCGATCATGGCGTGGAGCGCCTCGTCGTCGAGTAACTCGATCTTGGCGACTTCGGACGAGGTGCGCCAGCCGTCAAAGAAGTGCAGGAAGGGAACGCGCGACTCCAGGGTGGCCGCATGGGCGACCAGGGCGAGGTCCTGGGCCTCCTGGACGGAGGCGGACGCCAGCAGGGCAAAGCCAGTCTGGCGAGT
>JAHCIE010000464.1 GCA_026129385.1 Anaerolineae bacterium | reverse complement strand
AAGCAACCACCGCCGCTGCCGACGCACAGACCGCCGCCCTGGCCTTGCGCACCCTCCAACATGAGGTGGACGAGGCGCGGGCAGAGCGGCAGCGCCAGGTCGTCGCCATTGAGGCGGCGCGGACCGCTGTACACCGCGCCACCAACGCTGTCAGTGACAGGAAGGCGCGCAGCGCAAGCCTGGCTGAGCGTCAAGGCGAGCTGGGGCGGGCCGTCGCCGAGGCGGTGGCGACTCACGCCGAGCATGCTGAGCGTAGCCAGGAAGCGCGGGCGCGCCTAAGTACGGCCGAAGTCCACCTCGCCGAGGCCGAGCAGATGGTCGGCGAGGTAGAAGCGACTCTTCGCACCCTGCAGGAAACGCTACGAGGCGACCAGACAGTCCTCGATACAGCGCACCAGGCCGTTGAGCAAGCGCGAGAGCGACAGCGTGAGGTCGAGCGCCGCCGCGCCGTCCTGGCCGAGCTACGCTACGCCCAACTAGGGCGGGCGGCTCAACAAATCGTCGACAATCGCAGCCTGCGTGGGATCATCTGTCCCCTTTCCCAGGCGCTGCGAGTTCCGCCTGGCCTGGAAATAGCCGTCGCGGCGGCCCTCGGTCCCACCCTGCACGCCCTGGTGATGGCAAACTGGGAGGCCGCACAGGAGGCCGCCGCCAGCCTCCAGGATGAGGACGCGGGCAGCGTGACCTTCTTCGCCGCCGATGACGCGCCTCTGCACGCCACCGCCCCGAGTTCGGATCTCGATTGGCTCGTGAATCACGTCGACGCCGAGTATCGACTGTCCCCTGTGGTTCGCGCCGCGCTGCAAGATATTGCCCTGGCCCCCGACATTACCGCCGCCCGCGCCCTGATCACCCAATGGGCAGCCACGCTCCCTTGCCTGCGCGTCGTGACGCCCACTGGCTGGGTGCTGGAAGCACGAGGCAGCCTGACCGTGGGTGGAGTCAGCGGCGCAACGGCGCTGAGCTACGAACACGAATGGGCCAGCTTGCCCGAGACGGGCGACCTGGCGGCGGCTGTCGCCGCCGCGCAGGACGGGGTGACAGCCGCGCGCATCCAGGTCGACCAGGCGCAGCTACGGCTAGCCGACGCCGAGAGGAAGCTAGCCGAAAGCCGCGCGGCTCGCGACGAGCGGCACGGCCAGGCTAGCCGCGCCGAGGCAGCCCTGGAAAGGGCCGCCACCGCTGAGGCCTTCCATACCCGGGCCCTGCAACGCCAGCGCGACGACCTGGCGCGAGTGGCGCGGCAAGCGACAGCCCAGGCCGATGACCTGGCGCAGGCGTCGGCCGCCCTGGCCGAGGCCGAAGCGCGTCTCGCAGCCCTGGTCGCGCGGCCTGTGCCCGATAGCGTAGAGCTTCAGGCCCGCCTCGGCGAGGCGCAGACGGTCGCAGCGACGGCGGCGCAGACTCAGCGCATGCAGGCGGGACTCTTGGAGCAGCGCCGCGCCGCCCACACCCATATGGAGCGACAGGCCCAGGAACGCGCTCGCCGCGTCCAGGCTCTGGCCGCCGAGGCTGAAGTCGTGACGCGCCGCACCGCTGAGCTACGCGCCGAGAGCGAGCGTGCGACGGCTGAGCGACGTCAGGTACGCAGCCGCCTGGAGCCGGCCGAGGCAGCCCTGGCAGCGGTCGAGGCGACCTTGCGCGGCCTGGAGGACGCCGTCACGACCCGTCGCGAGGCCACGTTGGCGGCCGAGCGCGCCCTATCCCAGGCGCAGAGCGCGGCGCGGGAGACTGGCGACCGAGTTCGCCGTCTGGCCGCCGACATCGAGGCGGATCTTGATCTGCTACCCCGCGCGGCTGACGGCGTCGCCCAGCAACTACGGCTGGCCTTTGAGGGGCGGGCCGAGTTGCCCGCCATCCCGCAGCTGCCGATCGGCCTGGAAGACCAGATGCGCCAGTTGAAGAGCCAGCTGCGGCGGCTAGGCAGCCCCGACGCCGACGCCCTGGCTGAATACGCCACACTCCAGGAGCGCCACGCCTTCCTGAGTAGCCAGGTCGCCGACTTGGAGCAGGCCACGGCCGATCTGCGCGCTATCGTGACCGAACTGGATGCGGCGATGGAGACTCGGTTTGCCGAGGTTTTCGAGCAGGTAGCGCAACGCTTCAGCCGCAACTTCAGCATCTTGTTCGGCGGCGGCAGCGCCAGGATGGTCATGATTGATGGCGGCGGCCTCGAGATCACGGCTCGCCCGCCAGGCAAGCGCCCTCAGCCCCTGTCGCTCCTATCCGGCGGCGAACGCGCCCTGACGGCCAGCGCCCTCATTTTCGCCTTGCTCGACGTGAGTGGCACGCCCTTCTGCCTGCTGGACGAGGTTGACGCGGCCCTGGACGAAGCGAACGTAGGCCGTTTCCGCGCCGCCCTCGAGCGCCTGGCGCACAAGACGCAGGTTATCATCGTGACCCATAATCGCGGAACCGTGGAGGCCGCCGATGCCGTCTATGGTATCACCATGGGCGGCAATGGTGTCTCCCAGGCCATCTCCCTTCGCCTGCACGACCGCGCGGCCGAGGCGCGTGACGTCGCGGCGGCGGATTGACCGACGCGCGACACTTCAGCAATAGCGACGGGCCGACGGTGCATAACCGTCGGCCCGTCGCTATTGCTTCTAGCCGCGTCTAGCGCAGCGCCTGGAGTGCGGCCCGCGCCCGGGTCATGTTCCCATTGTTGGCAAGCGCCGCGTTGTATGCTTCGCGTGCCCCCGCCGTGTCTCCCAGGTTCTGTAGCGCCAGGCCCCGATAGTAATACATCTCCTCGTGCATGGGTGCAGTCTCTAGCACGGGATCAGTCAACTCCAGCAGGCGCTGCCAGCGGCCAGCCTTCGCCAACGCCTCAAAGTGGCCGAACTGGTACCAGTAGTAGCGGAAGGGGAGACCTAGCCCATAGGCCTTCTCATAGGCCCCCAGGGCCTCGGCGTGGCGGCCCTGGTTCAGCAGAGCATCGCCCAGCGCGAACCAGTGCAGGCCGTTGGTCGGCTCGGCCTCGATGGCGGCGCGGTCGTTGGCCTCGGCGCGCTGCCACATCTGGCTGTCACTGGCGTCGGGGCCAAGAATGGCGCGCACCAGCGGCTCTTGCTCCGCCCGATACACCGGAATGAAGATGCGGTTGGTGTTGAACTCACCCCAGCGCGCGTTGAACTCATCCCACGACCAGCGCTGGTCGGGGCCGAGAAGCGAGTCGTCGAAGGTGACGGTGTCGCGTTCGGCATTGTAGCCTGTTACCA
>JAHCIE010000463.1 GCA_026129385.1 Anaerolineae bacterium | reverse complement strand
GGCGAAGGCGGCCTGTGGGGTGTCTACCGCTTCAAGCAGGGCTTTGGCGGCCGAACCGTCCGCTATGCCGGGGCCTTCGATTATGTCTATAATACGCCGTTCTACTGGGCGGGGACGAGCTTGCTGCCTCGGCTACGAACGCTCGCGCGGCGCGGGCAGCGCGAAGCCGTGGCGCAGGGCGCATGAGACAGTCAGCCATGCTTCCTCCCACTCTCTTCGCCGACGACACCGCCTGGGACAACATCCTGCTGGCCTCGTTCGCCCACCCGCCCATCCTCCAATCCTCGGCCTGGAGCCGGTTCAAGGCCCGCCAGGGCTGGCGGCTCGACCGCCGAGGCACACAAGACGGCGACGGCACGCTGTGCGCGGCCGCGGCCATCCTGAGTCGCCGCGCCGCGCCGGGCGTCAGCCTGGTCTACGTGCCGCGCGGCCCGCTCTGGAAGTCACCCGCCGACCTGCCGGCCGCCCTGGCCCTCGTCGAGGACGCCGCCCGCAAGCAGGGCGCTATCTTCGCCAAGATCGACGCGCCCATCCACCCGGACGACAAGGCAGCCCAGGCGACGCTGCGCACGCGCGGCTGGCGGCTTTCCGACGAGCAGGTGCAGTTCCGCAACACGCTGACCCTCGACCTGCGCCCCACCGAGGAGGAGTTGCTGGCCGCTATGAAGCAGAAGTGGCGCTACAACATCCGGCTGGCTGCCAAGAAGGGCGTGAACGTGCGGCTGGGCAGCTTAGCCGACCTGCCTACCTTCTACACCATGTATGTCGAAACCGGGGAACGCGACGGCTTTATCGTGCGGCCCTATGAGTACTACAAAGATGCGTGGGGCACATTTATGTCGAGCAGCCTGGCGCAACTCTTCCTGGCCGAGTACGAGGGCGAAGCCCTGGGGGGGATTATCCTGTTCCGCTACGGGCCGACGGCGTGGTACATGTACGGCGCGTCGCGCGAGGCCCACCGCAACCTGATGCCCAACTACCTGCTGCAGTGGGAGGCCATCCGCTGGGCCAAGGCGCAGGGCGTGACGCTCTACGACTGGTGGGGCGCGCCGGACGTGCTGGACGAGGCTGCCCCCATGTATGGCGTCTACCGTTTCAAGGAGGGCTTCGGCGCGCAGTTCGTTCCCTCAACCGGCGCGTGGGACTTCCCCGTCAACAAACCCCTCTACCGCCTGTACACCTATCTTATGCCGAAGTACCTGGAGTTACGGAGACGGATGCACCGGGTGGAAGCCCCGACGGAGTAGGGCGACATGCGGCGCTATCAATTGGTTGAACTTGAAGACCTGCCCTGGTTCCCGCGCTCTATACGCGACGCGGGCACGGACTACCTCCAGTTCGCCTGGCAGGCGGTCCGCCCCTGGCAGGCTATCGCCTCGAAACTGGTCCCCGCCCTGGCCGCCACCGGCGACCGCCGGCTGGTAGACCTCGGCGCGGGCGGCGGCGGGCCGTGGCGGGGCCTGTTGCCTGTCCTCCAGCAAGCCTACCCCGACCTCCAGGTGACGCTGACCGACAGGTACCCCAACCTGGCCGCCTGGCAGACGATCCAGCAAGACTTCCCCCCGGCAGTCCACACCTGGCCCGACTCGGTCGCCGCCGCCGCCGTCCCGCCGACGCTGGCCGGCTTCCGCACCGTCTTCGCCGCCCTGCACCACTTCCCGCCGTCCGAGGCTCGCGCCATCCTCGCCGACGCTGTGCGCCAACGCCAGGGCATCGCCGCCTTCGAGGCCGGCCAGCGGCGCCCCCTCGCCTTGCTCGCCATCCTGTTCGCGCCCACGCTCGCCTACCTGCTCACGCCCTTCATGCGGCCCTTCCGCTGGTCGCGCCTCTTCTGGACCTATGTCATCCCCGCCGGACCCTTCATTGTCCTGTGGGACGGCCTGGTGTCCACCCTGCGCATGTACACGCCCGCCGAGCTACGTGACCTGACGGTCGGCCTGGCCGACGACTATGTCTGGGACAGCGGCGAAGTCCCCATTCCCTACAGCCCCATTCCCATGACCTACCTGATGGGCTATCCGGCCTCAATTCGCCAGGAGGATGCATGAGCAGTCTACAGCGCGTCGCCGTCGTGACGGGCGGCAATCGGGGCCTGGGGCTGGAGACGTGCCGCCAACTGGCGGGGCGCGCTTATCACGTCATTCTGACCAGTCGGGATGCGGCCAGAGGCGAGGCAGCGGCGGCGAGCCTGCGGCAGGGCGGCCGCGATGTCAGCCCGTTTCACCTGGATGTGACGAGCGCCGAGGATATTGCTCGCCTGGCCCACTATATCCGGGCAACCGTGGGACGGGTGGATGTCCTGGTCAACAACGCCGCTCTCTACCTGGACGAGGGGCGGGATGTCTTGGAAGTCGAGATGAAGGTCTATCGGGAGACGATGGAGGCCAACGTCTACGGGCCGCTCATGCTCTGTCAGGCGCTGGTTCCCCTGATGGTCCGCCAACGCTACGGGCGTGTGGTCAATGTCTCCTCCGGCTCCGGCCAGATGACCGACATGGCGAGCGACACACCTGCCTACCGACTCTCGAAGGCTGCCCTCAATGCGCTGACCCTGATGGTGGCCGACAGCGTCCGAGGGAGGGGCGTGCTGGTCAACGCGGTCTGTCCCGGTTGGGTCCGCACCGCCATGGGCGGGCCACACGCCCCGCGCTCGGTGGAGCAAGGGGCGGATACCATTGTCTGGCTCGCCACCCTGCCCGACAACGGCCCCACGGGCGGCTTCTTCCGCGACCGCCAGCCTATCCCCTGGTAAATTCTCTCCGTTGAGTAGAGCACAATGAGCCTGGCCCGCGCGGTGAGCGAACACCGGCGGGCCAGGGAGGCATCCCGACAAGGCAAAGTTTACGGTTGAGGTGTGGGGCGCGGGCCGGGGGTTGGTCGAGGCCCGGAGGGCGTCGGGCGCGGGCCATCCGGCGGGCCGGCGTGGATGAAGACCAGCCGCGCCCTGAGCGAGCCGTCGGCCCCCTTCTGCCCATAGGCCGTCACACCCTTGCCCACTGTCACATCGGCCAATGTCGCTGTGTCGCGGCCCTGGTAGAACTTCGTGCTGGCGTCGGTCACAATCGTCGCCTGCCCCTGCGGCGACTGAGCCGTAATCGTCTGGCCGTTCACCGCCGTGACCCGGCCCTCGGCGCGGCCGCCCGCTGGCTCGACAATGACCCGTCGCGCCTCAAGCATGCCGTTGTCCCCTGGCCGCCCCTCGACCTGGACATGCATCCCAACCTGGATGTCAC
>JAHCIE010000462.1 GCA_026129385.1 Anaerolineae bacterium | reverse complement strand
CGAAGCGGTTGATACCCGCCTCCTCCGGCTGGAGGTAGACGATGCCCGGCGTCCAATCAATCTGCGCCATGAGGTCGAGGTAGGTGTCCTCGTTGAGGGGCAGATTGGGGTCGGAGCGCGCCGCGACCAGCACGCCCTCGATGACGGCGGGCGACCAGCGTCCCAGGCTACCCTTGGCTTCGAGGGACGGCATCAGCGTCACCACGATGGACGCGCCGCGCCGCCGCATGTCGTCAAGGTCCTCTTCCTGGGCCGACTCGACGATAATGGTCTTGCGGCGCAGGAGCGGCGGGGCATAGCGTCGGATGACGTTCATGTCGCCCGCCAGAAGGTCGGCCCACTCGAAGGGGCCCTCGGCGCGCTGCGTGCCGGACTGGCCGGGCTGTGGGTTGAGGCGGCGGAAGGGGGCGTCCTTGAGCTGTTCCAGGGTAGGGCCGGCCGCCTGCTCCAGGGTGGTCTTGCTGCCGACGCCGGGCGCGTCGGGCAAGGCGAAGTAGATGATGGGGTCGGCGTAGCGCACGTCCGCGCTACGGCGGCTGAGCGCCTGGGCCATGCCCGCGTGGTTGAGGCCGGGCGTCATAAGGATGCGCTTCTGGGCGAAGATACCCGGCTGGGCGCGGTCGGCGAGGATAATACCCCAGCGGGCCAGGCCGTCACGGATGCCGGAGCCGTCGATGACGGGCGTTATCTGGGCCACCTCACGCAGCGATGCGCCGACGGCGTGGGGGCGGCGGGCCGGGCCGAGTTGCAGCGTGGCAGGCATGCCTTCCAGGGCGATGACATCCACCAGGCCGTCGTTCTCGGCGATGAGGGCGCGCACGCGATCCGGATCACCGCCCGAACCGACGCGCCGAATTTCCATCTCGTATCCCAATACCTTGACCGGCGAGATCTCGTCGCCGTGGTTGAGGTCAATGACCAGAATCTGCTTCATACTAGCTGCCTCCCGAGGGATTCTCCCTCAGTGTAGCAGTATACGACAAGCGGGGGGTCGATAGCGTGGCAGAAGGCTTCACCCGGCGGAACGATGTATTCACCCGTCGGACGGTCGCGCTGCCTGTACGGTATCGACTATGCGCTGCATGCGCTCATAGTGGGAGCCGCGCCAGTAGACGCGCCCGCACGTCTCGCAGCGGTGGAACTCGTCGAAGTACAGGCGGGTCTTGGGCAGCAACTGGTCTAGCACCGTGGCCTTTGGGACCGGCGTGACCAGGCCGTTGCAGCGCACGCAGCGGTGGAAGGGTTGGACTCTGTCGAACAGGTCGAAGCGACGCGCTACCTCGATGGTCTGGGCGAGTGGCTCGATGGCGCGCACGAAGTAGCCGTGGCTCACGACGCCGCGCTTGAGCAGGCCCCGGTCGCGGGTGAGGAGGATGCGGCTCTCCTGGCTGGATATGCGCGCCAGGTCGCCATCGTGGGCGTCGTTGGTGTAGAGGCAGTCGAAGCCGAGCAGGCGCAGGTAGGTCGCCAGCTTACCCAGGTGTACGTCCAGAACGAAGCGCGGCTCGCGCAGGGGGTGGGGGCGCAGGCGAACCAGGGGCGTAATGTCGATGGACTCGAAGGTGGGGTAGACGCTGATGCGGTCACCGGGCTGGATGCGATAACCGAAATCGACGGACACGCCGTTGACCAGAATAAGATCGACCTCGGTGTGGGGCACGCCGAGGGCTTCGATGGCGTCCTTGACCGAGGCGCGGCGCGCGAAGCGATAGGCGACGTCTCGACCACGCTGCAAGGGAAGGAAGTCGTTCAATTCAGCATAGAAGCGAAAGGTGACCTGCGGCATGCGAAGCCATGACGAGCGGCGGACGTGCTATAATACGGTGACGCTAGTATCGGTGAAATTCGCTGATTGTCAAAAGGAATATTTATGAGCGTTTCTCGTGTCGCGCGGTCGGAGTGGCATCCCGGCGTCGTCTTCGCGCTGTTTATCAGCTTCTTTCTGCTGCTGGGCCTTATTGTTGGCTCGTTGGGGGTGTTGTGGGCGGACATCGTACCTGCCCTGGGTATTAGCCTGGGTGTGTTCGGGACGGCGCAACTCGTGTCGCCCCTGGTGTCGGTGGTCGTCCTGCTTTTCGGCGCGTCGCTGTCGGCGTGGGGTGGCAAGAAGCGCCTGGGCCTCATGGCGATCGCCCTGGAAGGCGGGGCCGTTCTGGCCCTGGCGGTGGCCGGCGGCCTGGCCGGGCTGGTGGTCGGCCTGGTCATCGCTGGGGCGGCCAACGGCCTGATGGAGATCTCGGTTAACGGGGGGACGCTAGACTGGGAGCGGGCGACGGGCCGCCACGCCATGAACTACATGCACGCCGGCTACAGCGGCGGGGCGGTGCTGGGCGCGCTGGGCGCGGGTCTGCTACGCGGCTGGGGCTGGGGCTATCAGCAGGTGCTTATACTGCTGGCGATGTTCGCGGCGATTGTCTTCCTCGCCACGCTGCCGACCCGCTTCCCGCCCACCCTGGACGGTCGCGAGAAGTCTCACCCGGCCGACACCATCAAGATTCTGTTCAGCGGGCGAGTGATGATGACGCTGGCCCTGATCGCCATCATCGGCCCGCTGGCCGAGACGGTCGCCAACGTCTACTCGGTCATCTACCTGCGCGGCCTGGGCGCGGCGGTGGTCGTCGGCGGTCTGGCCTTTGCCCTGTTTAATGCCGCCATGTTCCTCGGCCGCATCGGTAACGCCTCACTGGTGCAGCGTTATGGGGCACGTTTCTCTCTGCTGGCCTCGGCGGTGCTGCTGGTGATTGCCAACGGGCTACTCCTCATCCCTGGCGGCGTCCCCCTGGCCGTCGTCGCCTTCATGGTGCTGGGGGTAGCGGTGGCCGGCGTTGTGCCGACGGTGCTGAGCGCGGCCGACCAGGCGATGCCGAACCGGAGCGGGGCCGTCGCTGGGGCGATGATGGCCGCCTGCTATACCAGCTTCGTCATCTGGTCACCCGTTATTGGCTGGATTGCCGAGCTATTCTCGCTCCAGGCCGCGCTGCTGACGGTTGGCGTGAGCGGCCTCGCCCTGTTTGCCCTGGCGTGGACTCTGAAAGGGCACGTGAGGTAAAACCACCACAAGGTTCCTCGCAGCGGGTGGCGGGCGCGGGATGTGACCATCCAGCGCGAGCACAGCCCGACGCCGCTGGCGGCAAGCAGCTCCGCTATCGTAGCAGGTTCGATAGCGGAGCTACAATGAGTGGGCGTCCCGGCGCTAGAAGTCGAGGGTCTTGAAGCGCTCGTGGGCCTCGCGCTCC
>JAHCIE010000461.1 GCA_026129385.1 Anaerolineae bacterium | reverse complement strand
GGGCGTCGCGGCCGCTCTCCATGAACTCTTCGCCGATGGCGCAGCCCGCAAAGGGCGCGATATACTGGAGGGCCGCCGGCTCGGAGGCCGTGGCCGTCACGATCACCGTGTAGTCCATCGCGCCGTACTGCTCCAGGACACCGAGAATGTTTGCGACCTGGGATTCCTTCTGGCCGATGGCGACGTAGATGCAGATGAGGTCCTGGCCCTTCTGGTTGAGGATAGTGTCAACGCAGATGGCCGTCTTGCCCGTCTGGCGGTCGCCGATGATCAGCTCGCGCTGGCCGCGACCAATGGGGAACAGGGCATCGATGGACTTGATGCCGGTCTGGACCGGTGTATCCACGTTCTGGCGCTTGATGACGCCGGGGGCAATGCGCTCGATGACGCGATACTTCGTCGCCTCGATAGGGCCTTTGCCGTCCACCGGCTGGCCGACGGCATTCACGACGCGGCCGATCAGCGCGTCGCCGACGGGAACCGACGCGATACGACCGGTCGCGCGAACAAGGTCGCCCTCTTCGATGTCGGTGTAGTCCCCCATGATGATGACGCCGACGTTGTCGCGCTCCAGGTTGAACACCGTGCCGAGCACGCCGCTAGGAAACTCGACCAGTTCGGCCTGGCGCGCCTGGCTCAGGCCGGTGATGCGGGCGATACCGTCACCCACCGTGCGGACCGTGCCGCCTTCGACGGTCTGCTGGGGAGCCTCGAACTCCTGAATCTGCCGCCGAATCAGTTCAGTAATGTCAACCATACTGGTTGCCATGACGACTCCTTTACAACGCCTTCGTGATCGAGTCTTTGAGCTGGCGGAAGCGGGTCGCTACCGATGCGTCCACCACACGATCGCCGACCTGAACGACCAGGCCGCCCATGATTTCAGGGTCGACGAGGAAGGTCAAGTCCAGGCTCGTGCCGGCCTCGGCGGTCAGCTTCTCGCGCAATGCGGCTTGTTCCTGGTCGGTCAGGGGCACGGCGCTGGTTACGCTGCCCTCGAGCACGCGCGGCCCACCCGTTCCCAACTGATCCAGCTCGACGATGATCGGGTCCAGATCATCCAGCGCGCTCTCGTTCAACAGGTATTGGACAAACTGTTGCACGTCGGGGGAAGCCCCCGCGGGCAGGAAGTCCAGCACTCGTCGCGCCTTGTCGCGAAATTCCACCGTCGGGTCGCCCAGCACCTGGCGGACGTCGGGGTTGGCCCGCAGCCCGGCCTGGACAGACCTCAGCTGGCGAACCGTGGTCTCGACGACGTTTTGATGCAGGGCTTGAGCATAGGTGCGGGCGCGAGTGGAGTCTGTCACCGGCTGTCTCCCGTGCGCCGTAGCTCAAGCTCACGATTGAGAAAATCGTTGACGAGCTGGCGCTGGCGCGTCTCGTCCATGGAAGCGCCGACGACGCGCTGCGCAGCCTGGATAGCCAGGTCGACGATGTCGCGGCGGGCGTCGGTGATCGCCTGCTCACGCACCCCCTCGGCCTCGCGCTGGGCATTGGTCAGAATCTGGTCACGCTCGCGCTGAGCGGCGGAGATGATCTCCTCGCGCACCTGCTGGCCCTGCTTGGCGGCCTCGGCCAGTTGCGCGGCGTTGCGCTGACGCTCCTCGGCCAGTTGCGCCTGGAAGGCCGCCCGCTCCTGGGCCGCTTCCTTGCTGATGCGCTCCGCCTCAGCCAGGCTATCCTGGATGCGCTGGCGGCGCTGGTCGAGCAGATTCATGATGGGGTTCCACACGAAGCGCGCCAGGAGGAACAGAATGATGACAAAGTTGATGATGTACGAAATCAGGAAGTTCAGGTTGATGCCTATGGCTTCCATCGTCGCCTCCTTATGCTGGTTGCGAGTCCTGTCTTCCTCAGCCTGTCGGGGCCAGGAACTTGAGGAGCAGGAAGCCGACCAACGCGTAGATGGCGATGGACTCCGCGAACACGATACCCAGAATCATGTTCGTGCGGATGTCGTTGCCCACTTCCGGATTTCGCCCCAGGGCGGTCAGGGCACCCAACACGACCAGGCCGATGCCGATGCCTGGGCCGATCATGCCCATGCCCACCGCGATACCAGCGCCAACCTGCGCAGCAGCAAGAGGATCCATGAGACGTTGCCTCCTTCGGCAGAGATGCAGCAGAAGAGTCGATACGAGAGCGACGAACTAGATTGGGGGTCGTCTCGCGACAACACACAGAAACGAACGGTGCGCCCTACCCTTCAGACGTGAGCCTGCGAGGGGGCGCGGTGGTGGACGGCGTCCATGGCCTGCTCGGCTGTCGCCGCCGCATCCGTATCCGCAACCGGGATTTCGGGATGGTGCTCGTGGCTCTCCATCGCGCCCGCCGAGAAAACGATGACCAGCAGGGCGAAGACGAGCGCCTGGATGAACCCGATGAAGATCTCCAGCCCCGCGAAGGGGATGGGCACGAGCCAGGGCAACAGGAACGACATGACGAACACCAGCACCGTGCCCGCGAAGATATTGCCGAAAAGACGGAAGCTGAACGAGATGATCTTCGCGAACTCGGACACAAGCTCCAGCAACCCCACGAAGGCGGGGATGAACCCACTAAAGTTGAAAAACTTGTGCAGATAACCGCCGAAGCCGTTGGCCTTAAAGCCTCGGTATTGGATATACGCGAAGGCTACCAATGCCAGGGCGATGGTGAAGTTGAGGTCGGTGGTTGTCGCGCGCAGCCAGGGAATGAGCGTGCCATAGACAGGCATGCGGTGCTCAGGCTGTGTCTCCTGTGCCTTGCCCAACGCCTCGGCCGCCTTGGCGTCCGCCTCCGATGTCACCGGCCCCGGCTCAGCGATGATGGTGTACAGCCCAGGCGCCAACCGCTGGGTCTTCCAGGTCTGGACGCCCGCCACGTGGGGCTTCTCGATGGCGCCGATGGCCTCGAAGCCGGGGATACGGCCCCACCAGTTGCAGGCCAGAATGACGGCGAAGAAGGTCATCGCCAGGGGCAGCATAGCCCGCGCCGTCTTGTCGCCCACCAGGTCCTTGCCCTGGTTGTAGAAGAACTCGACCATGGATTCGATGGCGTTCTGCAGCCGACCGGGTACCATCGCTCGCTTGCGCACCGCTAGCCAGCCGATGAGCAACACCGTGATGTCCGCGATCCACAGCGCGACCTGAGTGTTGGTAATCGGGAAGCCGAGGATGGTCAGGCCGGGAATGGCCTCGGCGGCCAGGATGATGGCGGGCAAGGGAACGGGAAAGAAGATACGGCTGAAGACAATAA
>JAHCIE010000460.1 GCA_026129385.1 Anaerolineae bacterium | reverse complement strand
GATTGCCCTCGTCCTGGCTGAGACCGAGGCGGCGGCCGAGGCGGCGCTGCGCGAGATCCAGGTCAAGTACGAACCGCTGCCGGTGGTGACGGGACCCAAGGAGGCCGCTCTGCCCGACGCGCCGCTGCTTCACGCGAACGTCGAACGCTTCGGCCACGGCGCGCACGGCAACTTCTTCGCCCACTTCCACCTGGACAACGGCGACGTAGACGCGGCCTTTGCCGAGGCCGACGTGGTGGTGGAGAAGGAGTACCGCACCCAGACTGTCGAGCACGCCTTCATCGAGCCGGAGGCCGGGGTCGCCGTGCCTGAAGCCGATGGACGCATCACGGTTTACTGCGGCGGGCAGATCCCCTTCGGCGACCGCGCCCAGATCGCCGCCACACTCAACATGCCGGAGGAGCAGATTCGCGTCATCAACTGCCTCATTGGGGGCGGCTTCGGCGGCAAAGAGGACGTCTCGGTCCAGATTCTTGTTGCCTTGGGGGCGTGGGCGACGCGGCGGCCGGTCAAGATGGTTCTGAGCCGCAAGGAGTCGCTGCTGGTGCATCCCAAGCGCCACGCGACGATCATCAAGCTGAAGACGGGGGTGAAGCGCGACGGGACGCTGGTGGCCCACGAGGCGGAAATCTGGGGCGACGGCGGGGCGTATGCCAGCCTGAGCAACCACGTCATGCTGCGCACCACGACCCACGCCGCCGGTCCTTACGCCGTGCCCAACGCCCGCGTCAACACCTACGCCATGTACACCAACAACGTCCCGTCGGGCGCGTTCCGGGGCTTCGGCGTGACGCAGAGCGCGTTCGCCATGGAATCGCAGATGGACGTGCTGGCCGAGACGCTGGGTATCTCGCCGCTGGAGATGCGCGAGAAGAACATCCTGCGCTACGGCAAGCGGACGCTGGCCGGCCAGGAGATGACCGAGAGCTGCGGCCTGGACAAGTGCCTGGCGGCGGTCAAGGCCGAGATGGCGAAGCACCCGTTTGTGGCGGTCGAGGGGGACAAGCGCCGCGCCTGGGGCGTGGCCTGCGCCTACAAGAACACGGGTTTCGGCAGTGGCGCCAACGACTTCGCCGGGGCCGAGGTCGAGGTGTTCGACACCGGGCGGGCCATCGTGCGGGCGGGCGCGGCCGAGATTGGGCAGGGGTTGGTGGGCGTGCTGGCCCAGGTCGTCAGCGAGGAGTTGGGCGTGCCCTACGAGCAGGTAGACGTGCTGGTGTCCGATACCGACCTGACGCCGGACGGCCTGGCGACGACGGCTTCGCGCCAGACCTACGTGAGCGGTAACGCCGCGCGCTACGCCAGCCGCCAGATGCGCGGGCAACTCAGTGCGACGGCGGCCGAGATGCTGGATGCCGGGCCCGACACGCTGCGCTTCGCCGACGGCTATGTGAGCAGCAACGGCCACCGCGTCCCCCTATCTGATGTCGTGGCGGCAGCGCGGCAGGAAGGCCGCCAGCTTAAGATCCGTTACCAGTACCGCGCGCCCCACACCGAGCAGTATCACCACTTCGCGTTTGGCTTCGGCGCGCAGGCCGCGCTGGTCGAGGTAGACACGGCGACGGGCGAGACCCGCGTGCTCAAGGTCATCGCGGCATGTGATGTGGGCCGCGTCATCAACCCGCTGGCGCTGCTGGGCCAGATCGAGGGCAGCATCTCCATGGGCCTGGGCATGGCGATCCAGGAGAACTTTATCATGCGCGACGGCCAGGTGTTGACCGACTCGCTGTTCAAGTGCAACCTGCCCAAGATTGACCAGACGCCCGAGGTGATTACTTTCTTCGTGGAAGAGGAAACCAAGGATGGCCCCTTCGGCGCGAAGGGCGTCGGGGAACTCGCCTCGATTCCGACCACGCCGGCCGTCATCAACGGCATTTACAACGCGGTCGGCGTGCGCTGCTACGCCCTGCCCGCCGACAAGAAGTGGCTCAAGGCGGAGTTAACGCGCCGTCAGTAAGAGGATAGTTGACTATGGATCCGCAGACGCAACCTGTTGTGACGCCACCCCGTCTCGCGCCTGCCACGACATCAATGACCCGCCTGCGCCAGCTTCTCAGCGGCTGGGGCGAGGGGCTGGTCCCCGTCGCCGCGCTGGGCTTGGCGCTGCTCGTCGGCGCGCTCTTGATCCTGGCGCTGGGTGTCAATCCGCTGGACGCCTACGGCTCGATGCTCCAGGGCGCGGTCGGCAACGTCTCCAGTCTGACGCAGACGCTCGTCAAGGCCACGCCCCTCTTGCTCGTCGGCCTGGGCATCACCATCGCCTTCCGGGGCGGCGTCATCAACATCGGCGGCGAGGGCCAGATCACAGTGGGCGCGCTCATGGCGACAGCCGTCGCCCTGGCCGTGCCCGCCTGGCCCGCCGTGGTCCTGCTGCCGCTGACCCTGCTGGCGGGCGTCGCGGGTGGCGCGCTGTGGGGCGGCATCCCCGGTGTCCTCAAGGCGCGGCTCGGAGTCAACGAGATTCTGAGCACGATCATGATGAACCAGATCGCGGTTCAGCTCTCCAACTACCTCCTGCGCGGCCCCCTCATTGACCCCGCCGAAATCGCCAAAGGCACCCAGATCGCCCAGTCGGCCTCCTTGCCGATCCAAATCTGGCTGCCGCGTCTCGTCCCCCGCACCCTGCTTCACGCCGGCTTCGTCATCGCCCTGGTCATGGCCGTGCTGGTGTTCGTCTTCCTGTGGCGCACCATCGTCGGCTACCGCATTCGCGCCGTCGGGCTGAACCCGGCCGCCTCGCGCTTCGCCGGCATCCCCGTCCCCCGCTACCAGGCGCTGGCCCTCATCCTGGGCGGCGCATTCGCCGGCCTGGCCGGCGCGGTGGAAGTGCTGGGCGTCCAGCACCGCATGTTGGAGGGCCTGTCGGGCGGCTACGGCTTCTCCGGCATTGTGGCCGCGCTGTTCGGCAAGCTGCACCCACTCGGTCTCATCCCGTCGTCCATCCTGTTCGGCGGGCTGCTGGTCGGCGCGGACAAGATGCAGAGGAGCACGCAAGTACCCTCCGCGCTCATTGACACGCTGCTCGGCCTGATTGTGCTGTTCGTCGTCAGCAGCGACTTCTGGATTCGCTATCGCCAGCAGCGGAGGCGGACCAATGTCTGAACTGTTTACCCTGCCGGTCCTGCTTGGCATCCTCTACTCCGGCGTCCGCCTGGCGACCCCCTACCTCTACGCCTCCATCGGTGAGATGTTCGCGCAACGGTCGGGCGTGGTCAACCTGGGCGTGGACGGTATCATG
>JAHCIE010000046.1 GCA_026129385.1 Anaerolineae bacterium | reverse complement strand
GGCCAGGCCTGACCTATGTGCAGGGCCTCGCCGAGCAGCTATCCTTTGCCACGGCCAGCTTTGATGTGGTGACGGTCGCCCTTGCCTTCCACTGGCTCGACCGCGCACGTTTCCTGCCCGACGCGCGTCGGGTGCTGCGGCCGGGCGGCCATCTGGTGATCTACAATAATCGATTCGACGCTCACAAGGCCGAGAACGAGGCCTTCGCCGCCTGGCACGGGCGCGTGTATCGCACCCGATACCCCTCGCCGCCACGCAACCGCCAGCCACTTACCGACGACGAGGCTAGCGCGGCAGGCTTCGACGTGCTTTTCCGCGACGAGTTGAGCCACTGGATCACTTTCGACATCGAGGGCCTGGCTGAATACCTGATGACGCACAGCAACATCATCCAAGCTGTGGCCGAGGGGCGCGACACCTACGACAACATCCGCGACTGGCTGGTGACGCAGCTGACGCCCCTGTTCCCAGCGCCGACCGCAACGTTCCTGTTCACCAGCTACGTGTGGTGCCTACAGCGCCGGGAGGCAGCGACCACCATGACTCAAGCGGAGGCGTTCCTCGACGCCATCAAGACCGGCGACCGCGCCAAGGTGGAGCAGATGCTCATTGCCGAGCCAGATTTGGCGCGCGCCACGACAGCCAGCGGCCTGTCGGTCGTGCTACTGGCGGCCTACTACCAGGAACCAGCCATCGCTGCGCGGCTGGCTGCCGAGCGCAGCGACCTGACCATCTTCGAGGCCGCCGCCGTGGGCCACGAGCGGCGGGTGGAAGCGTTCCTTGACTCTGACTCAGCCCAGCTCGACGCCGTAGCCGGCGATGGCTTCACACCCCTGGGCCTGGCGTCCTTCTTCGGTCAGCCGGAGGTGGTCGAGCTGCTTCTGGCGCACGGCGCGAACGTTAATCTAGCGTCGCAGAACGCCATGCGGGTCGCGCCCCTCCACTCAGCCGTCGCCCAGCGCCGCATCGACATCGCGCGACAGCTGATTGCCCACGGCGCGGACGTCAACGCCCGTCAGGCCGACGACTTCACGCCCCTCCACGGCGCGGCCCAGAATGGGCAGGCGGAGATGGTCGCATTGCTGCTCCAGCACGGCGCGGACATGAATGCCCGCCCGCGTGACGGCCAGACGGCGCTGACCCTGGCTCGCGCGACGCAGGCAGCCGACGCCATCGCGCTTCTCGAAGCGGCGGGCGCGATCGAGTAGGGCCAGGAGATGAACATGCCCGAACTGCCCATCATCGACACCGATATTCATCCCGTAGTCGACGCCCATCGCGTCGCCGATTTCCTGGCCGAGCCATGGCGCACCCGCTGGCAGAGCGGCAATCGCGGCGCGCTGCCCCTCGGCTACTGGAACCCCAACGGCGTGCGTCGCGCCGACGCGGTGACCGACAACGGCGACGCCATCGCCAGTGACCCGCAACTCCTATCGCGGCAATTTTTCGACGTCTACGACATCGAATACGGCGTCCTGGTCATCGACCACCAGCAAATCGCCCTGACCCCCGACATAGACTTCGCCACGGCAGCCTGCGCGGCCATCAACGATGTCATCGTCAACGACTGGCTGCCCGTTGACCCGCGCTTCCGCGCCTCCCTCTACGTCTCGCCGCTGGACCCGGAGGCCGCCGCCCGCGAGATCCACCGTCTAGGCGACCACCCCGGCGTGGTCCAGGTATTCATGCCCAGCGGGGCGCGCATGCCCTACGGCCAGCGGTTCTACCACCCCATCTACGCTGCCGCCGTCGCCCACGGCTTGCCCATCGCCATCCACCCCGGCACTGAGGGCGTGGGCGTGGCGGGCGCGCCGACCACCACCGGCTACCCGACCAGCTACCTGGAATGGCACACTGATCTGGTGACCGGCTACATCTCGCATCTGGTGTCCCTCGTCTGCGAGGGCGTGTTCCAGAAGTTCCCCGACCTGCGCTTCGTCATGATCGAGGGCGGCGTATCCTGGCTACCGCCACTGCTGTGGCGCTTCGACAAAAACTGGAAGGCGCTACGGCAACTCGCTCCCTGGCTGACGCGACCGCCCAGCGAGATTGTCACCGAGCACATCCGCCTGACGACGCAGCCCATCGAGGAGCCGGAGCGGCGCGAGCACTTCACGGCCATGATGGACATGTTCGACGCCGCCCACATGCTTATGTTCTCCAGCGATTACCCCCACTGGGACGGCGATACACCCGACTTCGTGGGCGGCGCGTTCCGTCCCGAGTTGCGCCCACGTATCCTGAGCGAGACGGCCCGCGAGATCTATCGCCTGCCGGAGGCTACCCATGCCGCCACATGACCGCACCCGCCGCCACTGGCCGGTCGCCCGCGTCGGCGAAGTGGCGCCGGGTCAGCGCAAGCTGGTCGAGGTGGACGGCCGGTCCATCGGGCTGTTCAACGTCAAGGGGAAGCTCATCGCGGTGCTGAACGTCTGCCCTCACGAGCTAGCGCCGGTGTGCCTGGGCCGCGTCGGCGGCACGACCCTGCCATCACCGCCGGGCGAGTTCCGCTGGGGCCGCGACGGGGAGATCCTCGCCTGCCCGTGGCACGGCTGGGAGTTCGACCTGCTGACGGGTGAAGCTCTGGCCGACCGACGCCATCTCCGCCTCTACGATGTCACCGTGGACGGCGACACCGTCTACGTGACGGTGTGAGAGGTGAGCAACGCCACCCCCGTCTCGTGGCCTTGACAGAGGGGTCCACTAGACGTTGAAAGAAGGGCAGCGAGGTATTCTACCCGGTGGATTGACTCTAGAAAGGCCTTGGTGACACGTTTTCACAGTTGACATGATATAGCGATGTCGTATAATCACGTTCACCAACAACTTCTACGCACACGCAGTTCCCCCTGTGTGCCGCTAGCGAGGTAGACCATGATGGTCGACGCATTGCTGGCAGGGCACCGGTCCAATACTCTCCTTCCTTACAGGCTCAACGTTCTCCCTGTCTGTGTCTCTGCCTGCGTTATTGAGACCGAGAATGCCCCCAATGGTCTCTCCCTCCATTACGCCCCCCGGTCGAGTCTTACTGGCAGCGCACGGAGGCGACATGGCTGACATTAGCGACTACCAGACCCCCAGCCTTATCGTACTCATAGGAACCAACCCGCTACCCAATTACATCGCGGCGCGCCTGCTTCTGAAGGCGCCCCCGATGAGCGGCGAAAAGCCTACTCTCTACATGGTCCACACGTCTGAGACTGAACCGCTCTGTGCGCGGCTCCAGGATGCTCTCAGCGATGGGCGGACTTCGCCAGTCTGCATCCCTGTCCCGGTTGATGGGACGAATGCGGCCGATGTCCACGCCAAGATCATCAAGTACGCCTCGAAGCACAGAGACATCGGACTGAACTATACGGGCGGCACCAAGTTCATCGCCGTGCATGCCCACGCTGCCTTCCGCCAGGTATACAGCGCTGGCATAGGCAGCTATCTGGACGCCCGAACGCTGACGATGAGGTTCGACCGGGGGCAGGACTACCTCCCGCCTATCGATGTCGCGCTGGTCTGCCCTGTTCCCCTGCTCACCCTGTTCAAGCTTCATGGCTACAGCCTCAAAGACAGCGGCAAGGACGCCCCCTGCACAGCGCCCCGCTATCCAGAGCTTTGTCAGGCCCTGGCCCAGATCCCCACCGCCCGATGGCGCGAATGGTGTGACTCCAACCTGCGTGGCGGACGGGACACCGACTTCCGTAAGGACCGAGAGTTGCAAGCCGTGGCGCTGCCCACCGACGGAGCCCTCGCCCCACTGACGATCTGCTGGCAAGACTCAGCCACACTGGGTGCATTGGCCAACGAGCTATCCACGAAGGTCGGAGACCTCGCTGGGTACCTGGACGGCGACTGGCTGGAGCACTACACCCTCTGGGCGCTCCAACAGGTCGCCACTGGCTGCCATATCCACGATGCCACCCAGAACATCGTGCCTAACGAGCGAAATTTCCAGTTCGACGTGGTGAGCATGCGAGGCTACCAGCTGTTCGCACTCTCGTGTAGCACGGATAGGCAGAAGGGTCGCCTAAGCAGAAACTCTTCGAGGCATACGTACGAGCGCGCCAGTTGGGCGGCGACGAGGCGCGGGTCGCCCTGGTGTGCGGCGCGTCGAATACCTCGCGCGGCAGCAACCCCGCTGAGATTCAGCGCGAAATCGCCGAAGCCTGGGATGCGAAGGGCAGGATGCGCGTCTTCGGCGCGGAGGATCTATCGAACCTGCCCCAACGACTCCGCGATTGGATAATGACGACGGCGCGCGTCGGGGAGGGCACATGACTGATTGGGTTATGACTGTGGTTGACAGCGTGAGCATCCAGCCCTACATCTTCGGCAGCAACAATCTGAAGCACATTGTGGGCGCATCCCAACTGGTCTACGAGGCTACCCACGATTGGGTCCACGGCTGCCTGGTCGACGTAGGCAAGACCAACGTCGATCGGCGCGGCGAGTTCAACGACCAGCGCATCGAGGAGCCGACTCACGGTCTGACGTCGGAGTTGGTCTACGCTGGCGGCGGCAACGCCGTCGCTATCTTTAAGGCCATCGAGGATGCGCAGCAGTTCACGCGGCGACTGACCGAGAAGGCGCTGATGGATGCGCCGGGCCTCCAGATCGTCGTCGTCCACCAACCCTTCGCCTGGGGCGACAATCTGGCCGCCGTGCGCCGCGCGGCCTTTCAGACGCTCGACCGTAAGAAGCGCGATCGGCGGGTATCGTCGCCCCTGCTCGGCCTAGGTGTCACCGCCGACTGCCAGTTCACGGGCCTGTCAGCCGTGACTGTTCAGACCGAGGGTGATGCCCAGACCGAGGACGCGACACAGGCGGGACGTACCGACTCGTGGCGCATTTCGGCTGAGATCAGGGGCAAGCGCAGCGCGTTCTCTGACGCGCATGCTCGCTTGGGAAAGAGCCTCCCATCAGGCTATGACTTCGCCGCCGACTTCGACGACTTCGGCGACAAGGGGGAGTCGAGCTACATTGCCATCATTCACACCGACGGCAACGGTATGGGTAAGCGCATCGAGACCCTAGAGGCTGGCATCCGGACGACCGATTTCCGCGCCTATATCCAGGCTATGCGTCAGTTCTCAGCCTCGATTCAGACGGCCGCCGAGACCGCGATGGACGAGACGATCAAGCTCCTGATCGGTAACATCGATGCCGAGGACAAGATAGGCGGCATCGTGACCGTCCGCGACAAGAAGAAGCTACCCTTCCGCCCCATCGTGTTTGGCGGCGACGATACCACCTTTGTCTGTGACGGCCGCCTGGCCCTCACCCTCGCCGAGGCGTATCTGCGTCGCCTGACAACGCCCACCCTGTCGGACAACCGCCCGCTGACAGCCCGCGCTGGCGTCGCCGTGGTCAACTCCCACTATCCCTTCGCCCGCGCCTACGGGCTGGCCGAGGAACTGGCTGGCTCAGTCAAACAACGCATCAAGAAGGCAGAGCGGGACATGACAGCCATGGACTGGCACTTCGCCGTCAGCGGCCTGGTGCTCGACCTCGACGCGATCCGGCGGCGCGAGTACACGGTCGCAGCAGGCAACCTGGTCATGCGGCCTGTGGCACTCGACGGCGACAGCGATTGGCGCACCTGGGACGTCTTTACGCATATGATGGACGGTTTCCGAGGCACGGATTGGGTCGGCCGGCGCAACAAGCTGAAGGCCCTGCGCGAGGCGCTGCGCGGCGGTACGGAGAGGGTGAAGGAGTTTACTCAGGCGACCGTCGCCCTGCCGGAGATCGACGGCCGACCAGAGGCCAGGAACGATGGCTGGATCGGCCGTTGCTGCGTCTACTACGACGCCGTCGAAGCCCTCGACTTCTACGTTCCCCTCAAGGGACCTGCAACAGGAGGCGCCACGTGACAACCTATCGCCTCGCGTTCACCCTCGACAGCGACGCTACCTTCGGCCGCGGCGACGGCCTGGCGGGCGTCGTGGACGCCGAGGTCCAGCACGACGAGGACGGCCTGCCCTACCTGGGCGGGCGCGCCCTCAAGGGCGTCCTGGCCGAAGAGTGCGCCAATATCTTCTTCGCGTTGGAGAAGAGCGACATGGCCGACGCCTGGCGCGCAGCGGCCTATGAGTTATTCGGCGCACCCGGCAGCGATGCCCAGGCTCAGTCCATCCTGCACGTGGGCCATGCCCAGCTGCCTTCCGATCTCCGCGCTGCGGTGCAGACTGGCGTGCGGCGTGGCGAGCTATCGCGCGAGCAGGTGCTCGAGTCGCTGACGGCCATTCGCCGCCAGACAGCCGTGGACCCCGCCAGCGGCGCGCCCCGCGATGAGACCCTGCGCAGCATGCGGGTCATTGTGCGCGGACTGGCCTTTACCGCCGACCTGAGCTTCCAGGGGCAGCCGTCGCCGGAGACCCTCCCGCTGCTTGCTGCCTGCGTCAAGGGCTTGCGCCGCGCCGGGCAGGGTCGCAACCGTGGTCGCGGCCGACTGACGGCTCGCCTCTTCGACCCTGACGGGCAGGACATCACCGACGCACAGTTCGGCGTGTTCAAGCAGAAGGTGGCTCCATGAGCGCGCTCACTTACCGCCTCACCCTGCTTGACCCCGTTCTGGTCAAGCAGGTTAACAACGGCGACCCCAATAGCGGCGTCGGGCTGGACTTCATCCCCGGCAGCAGCCTGCGCGGCGCCCTGGTCGGACGCTATCAAGGTGTGAAGGACGCCGCCGATGCCGATTTCTGCCGCCTGTTCCTGGACGGCTCGGTCTGTTACCTCAATGCCTACCCAACCGACAGCCAGAGCCACCGCATGCTGCCCACCCCCCTCTCGTGGCGTTCCGAGAAGGACAGTAGTAACACGATTCGCGACTGGGCCATCGAGGGCGTGACCGACGACGAAGCCAAGATACAATGGGAAGGTGTCGCCAAACCCTTCTGCACGCTGTGGCGCGGTGAAGAGCCGCCGGACGTCCGCGCCGAGCTATGGGAGCGCGAGGCCCAGGTCAACATCCACAACGCGCGTGTCGACCGTCAGAAGGCCACTGCCGCGGGAGCAACCGTCTTTCGCTACGAGGCGCTGCCGGCTGGTGAGATATTGCAGGGCATTGTGCTAGGTGAGGCGCGGGATCTCGCCACGATTCAATCTCTGTTGCCGGTCGGCACGATCCTGTTCCTGGGCGCCTCCCAACGCGCCAGCTATGGGCGTGTCCAGGTGTCGGAGGTTCAAGAGGACGCTGGATGGGTCGAGGCCACTGCCATTGGAGGCGACGTGGAGGACGATTCTGCCCAGCTACGAGTGACACTCCTGAGCGACGCCATCGTCCGCGACCCGGCCAGCGGCGCGTATGTGGCGTCCCTCGACCCTATCATAGGCGCGCCCCACACCGACGCCTTCGTCCGCACCCTGGTCACGGGCGGGTTCAACCGCACGTGGAACCTGCCCCTGCCCCAGACCCTGGCGATTCGGGCAGGCAGCGTCTTCATCTACGACAGGGCGGCCCTCGACCCCCAGCGCCTGGCCGCGCTGGTCGCCCAGGGTGTCGGCGAGCGGCGCGCCGAGGGCTACGGCCGCCTCGCCCTCGACTGGCATCGGGCGGCCAGTATCGAGCGGCACACGCCCGCGAAAAGCGACCCCGAATCGGTGTCTCTCACCACGCAGGCGAGCAAGGACATTGCGGAGCGTATGGTTGAGCGCATGCTGCGCGCCGCGCTGGACCAGGGCCTCACGCGTGCCTACAGCGGCGCTAACCTCAGGATTGACCAGCCGCCCCAGAAGAGCCAGCTGTCGGCCGTGCGCGTCGTGGCCCGCGAGGCCTTAGCCGCCGACAACCTGCAACTCCTGGTGCACCATATAGGCGGCATGAAGCGGGCAGCGCGCAACCAGTTCGACCGGGCGCGTATTAACAGCCGGCCCTTGAGTGACTGGCTGCTTGGCCTGGCGCAGACGCCATCGGGCGTGTGGGACGGCATCGAAGTCCCCCTTCCTCAGGTGGGCGATGTCACTGCCCAGAAGACGGACGCTCTGGCTGGTGAGTACGCGCTGCGCCTCATCGACCGCGTGCTGTATCGCGCGCTCAAGGAGAGGTCATGAGCACACCCCGCTGGCTGAACAGCCGCCAGATCGAGCGGCGTATCGTGATTCGCGGCGACCTGATACTCGAGACACCCGCCCGCCTGGGCAACGGCGATACCGACGGGCTGGTCGACATGCCCCTGCTGTTGGACCCGCTGCAAGGCATGCCTCTGCTGACCGGCGCGTCTATCGCCGGCGCGCTCCGTAGCTACCTGCAACAGCGCGAGGTGGGCTATTGGGCGAAGGCTGAGAAAGACCCGCTCACGAAAACGCTCTTTGGCCTTCAGGAGGGGGACAACGGCAAGCAAAGTTGGCTCATCGTCGACGACTCGCTAGGTGTCTCAGCACCACCGCTCGAAACAGCGGCTACTACCTCAGCCCATGGGGACGAGACACCCCGTCGGCCGCGCGTCGAGTTACGCGACGGCGTCGCCATCGACCCCGAGACGCGCACCGCCGCCGAGAAGAAGAAGTACGACTTCGAGGCGTTACAAGCCGGCACCCGCTTTCCGCTACGCTTGGAGCTGCTGGTGCGCGAGAAGGAGCGCGACAAGGTTCTGAGGGGTGTCGCGCTGGCCCTGCAAGGTCTCGAGCGCGGCGAGATCCCCATCGGTGGCCGCAAGCGGCGCGGGCTGGGGCAGTGCCGTGTCCAGGGCTGGGAGGTCATCGACTATGACCTGACCGACCCTCAGCGCCTCGTCGCCTGGCTGGATGGCGATGAGAGCGGCAAGCAGGAGGACGCCAGGATCGCCCCTCTGCTCGGCTTGACGGCAGAGCCGGGCGATGATGGGCGCGTGAGCTTCTGCCTGGACGCGACCTTCGACCTGGATGGCTCGCTCTTGATACGGTCGGCGCCTATTAGGAAGGGCGAGCCTGACTTTGTCCACCTCCGCTCGCGGCGTGGTAATGAACTGAAGTCGATTGTCAGCGGCACGAGCCTGGCCGGCGCGCTGCGCGCCCGCGCCCTGCGTATCGCCCGCACCGTGGCCGCCACACCCGACAAGGGCGCCACCTTCATCGATGACATGTTCGGCCCCCACATCAGTGACAATACCAGCGTTGAAGCTCGGACTAAGCCCGCCGCCAGTCGGTTGACAGTCGCCGAGACAGAGATACGCAACCCGCTGCACCTGGTGCAAACCCGCGTCAAAATCGACCGCTTCACCGGCGGCGCCTTCCCGACCGGCCTGTTCAGCGAGGAGCCGGTGTTCTCCCAGGCGGGGACGAGGGTCTGTGTCTCCCTCGATCTTCAGGGCCCTTGCGATGGGCAGATTGGACTGCTGCTCCTGCTGCTGAAGGACCTCTGGCTGGGCGACCTGCCCCTCGGCGGCGAGAGCAGCGTCGGGCGCGGCCGGCTGAAGGGCAAGGAAGCCACCCTGACGTATCGCCAAGGTGCAGCCAACACGCCTGAGACATGGACTATTCAGGCCAACGGTGCGGGACTGACCATCGTTGGCGACGCGGACAAGCTACAAGGTTACGTTGACGCTTTCATCGAGCAGGTGACAACATGAGAGGACCTATCCAGGAATACACGGTAGAACGACACGCCTTCGACCTGGACGCCACGCAGCTGGCCGAAGGGCAGGACGTGGTCGGCTGGCTGGGGCGGCAGGGCGATGCCGTGGGCCGCCCGTGGCTGCTGGCCCATGCCTACGACGGCGTCATTTGGGGCGAGTGGCGGGCGGACGGCCTGCACCTGTCGAGCGATGCCGTCCCCGCCGTCTCGCCGCCCCTCAACAAGGAGACGCTACTGGAAGCGCGGGTCTTCGGCCCGTCAGGCGAAGTGCATGTGTGGCGCACCGAGCGCGGCTGGCGGGTGCGCAGCCTCGAGGATGGGGCGGGCGCTGAACAGCAGCAGGCGTTCGACGAGGACCACCTGCTGTGGGGCACGGAACTGGCGGGCGAGCCAGGTCAGGCCGTCGTCGATGGCTTCGTCCTCGTCCAGGAGGGCGAGGAGGGTCTGCGTCACGCGCCGCCCCTGGGCGAGCCCTTCGCCGATGCGGTGAGTAACGAGCATCGAGCAAAACTCACCGTGCGTCACTACATCGACTACGACGCCGACGGCCAGGCCACCATCGCCTTCAGCCGCCTCGTCGAGCTGCGGCCGCAACCCACTTCGGGAGGTGAAAGATGACGCTCCAGCACGATAATCCCACCTTTGGCCGCCGTGACCGAGATGGGGAGGTCTGGGCGCGCGCGCCGTACAACTTCGTGCCTCTACCAAGCCCGGTGGTGGCGGTCGACGAGGGGGAGATACCAGGGCAGGCGGAATACAGCCACCACACGGGCTGGGTGGAGTGTCGGCTGACCACCCGCTCGCCTCTGTACACGCGCGCCGCCATGACACCGGAGTTCTTCCGGGGGCCTGACGCCGAGAAGGGGTTCCTTGAGTTGTCCACTGATGATAGGCGAGCGCGAGCTGAAACCTTCCACATCGAGAGCGTCGAGCGACCGGTGATTCCCGGTAGCTCGCTCCGTGGCATGCTGCGTAGCCTGGTCGAGATCGTCAGTTACAGCAAGGTCAAGTGGGTGACAGACGATCAGATCTTCTTCCGCGCCGTTGGGGATACGACGTCTCTGGGCTGCGAGTATCGCGGTCGGATGCTGGAGCTGATTGGCGGCGCGGATGCGCCGCGCGTCGAAGCCGGCTACTTGTGCAAGGCGGGACACAGCTACGTGATTCGGCCCGCGCAGCAGATTCAGGGTACCCAGTACTTCCGCGTCGAGGAGGCAGACGCGCCAGCGGCTATCCCTGGCCTACAAGCCATGTCGCAACTGAAGACCAGGCGTGACGGCAGCCAATACCGAGCGCCCAACAGCGCCTATCGCTGGTTGCGCAAGGAAGTCTGGTTTCAACCCGTGGCGCCCGCCCCCCACCTGCATACAAGCCGAACGCTCCACTATGGAAAAGTAACCAACCTGACCGAACAGGCACCACCGAATCCCAACGGCTGGGAGAAGGGCTGGTTCATCGCCAGCGGCTGGATACCCGCCGACTACCCACGCCTGGGTAAGCACCTGCACTGGATTGTCACCCCACCCGTATCCAACGCGGCGCAGGACATCGAGATTTCTGACGAGGATGTGCTGGCCTACCGGGATGGTGGCGGCATCTCCCAGGCCATCGAGGCCAAAGGTTTCGACGTCTTGTCGGCCGCCAGCGATTCAAGCACGTACCCCGAGGGCTGTCCCTGCTTCTTCGTGCGCTGGACGGACTCGCGGCAGCAGCCCCACGTCGCCTTTGGTCACACGGCCATGTTCCGTCTTCCTTACGAGAAGACGGCGCGCGACTATGTGCCGCACGCCGTGAGGGACTCGAGTCAGACCGACCTGGCCGAGGCGATCTTCGGCTACGCGCCCGAGGCGGGTGACGTGCGGCACACTTCGCGGGCCGGCCGCGTCTTCGTCACCGATGCGACTTACCATTCCCATCCCGAGGGTCAGCCGCTGTTTCTCGCGCCGGACTGGTTTCACCCCAAAGTGCTAGGTAGTCCTAAGCCGACCACGTTCCAGCACTATCTGGTCCAGAGCAGCGCGGCGGGCCACAGTCCGCTGTCGAAGAAGCACCTGGCCCACTACGGGACCGACCCGACGCAGACCGAGATTCGCGGCACGAAGCTGTACTGGCACAAGCAAGGGGAGGTGACCCGCGAGAGGATCGAGGAGACGGACCAGCAACGCATCAGAACTAGCCCGAAACAGTACACAGGTATCAAGCCGGTCGCCGCGCAGGTCGTGTTCACATTCCGTGTGTACTTCGACAATCTGCGGGATTACGAGTTGGGGGCCTTGCTGTGGGCATTGACCCTGCCTGGGGAAGTGGGGCAGACCTACTGCCACAAGCTGGGCATGGGCCAGCCCTTGGGCCTCGGCTCGGTCCACATGGACGAGGTGACACTCAGCCTCACGCGCCGCACTGCCGCGAAGTCCGATCAGGCTGCGGAAGCCGGTCGCTATGCGCGGCTGTTCAATGAAGCCGATACAGCCTGGCATGCCGCCGCTGATCTTGGGGACGTTGGCTGCTTCGTGACTCGCTTCGACACCTTCATGTGCGCACAGTTGAACCAGCCGACCGACCCACCCAGTCTCACCGCGCTCCCGCGCATCGCCATGCTCCTCAAGATGCTGGAGTGTCCTGGCCCTGACGACGACCTGACATGTTATATGCAGGTTGGGCCACGCAATGAGTACAAGGCACGACCTGTCTTGCCGGACCCCCTGCACATTGAACAACCAGCTCGCACGCCGATCGAGGGTCTGAGAGTGGGGGACGAGCGGGATGGGCTAATCACGGGGCAAGGCGGCCCAGGCTACTTCGTCGATGTGGGCGCGACCAGCGAGGGCCTGCTGCGGCGTCAGGATGCGGGGGGCGACCAGATCGAGCGGGACGATGCGAGGCTGGTCAGAATCAAGAGTGTTGACCTGGCCCAGGGCCGATTCGTCGTGTCCCTCGCCCCGTCCGCGCCCGCCCCAGCCCCGCCGCAGCGGCAGGGGCGGGCAGCGCCGTCCCGCCGGCGGCCGAGATTTGGCCGGAGTTGGTCGCGCCACCTGCGCCAGCGCCGCCGCCGCCCGACCCAATCGAGGAGCGCACGGGCATCCTCATCAACCTCGACACGTCACCCAACAAGTGGAAAGGCAGCGTGCGGGATGACGCGACGGGGCAGGGTACCGCTTTAGGCTCGACGTGATCGTTGGCCAGTATCCCGCCCGCAAGGCGCAGGTCCGGTTCCAGGTGCAGGGCAACCAGGTGGTGAAGTTGTGGCGGGCCTAACTCTCCTCAACCTCTCCCATCCCCTGACGGCGGCGCACCTGGCGGCGGTCGAGGCGCTGGCGGGGGCGCGCATCGAGCGGGTGATCGAGCACGGGACGCAGTTCGATGTCGAGCGGCCCTTTATCCCGCAGGTGGTGGCGCTGGTGGACGGCATCGGGCTAAGCCCGGTGGAGTGGCAGACGCTGCCGCTGCTGGTCAACCCGCCGACCCTCAACTACATCGCAGTGGCGCTGCTGGCGGAGTTGCACGGGCGCATGGGTACTTTCCCTCCGTCCTGCGGCTGCGGCCGGTCCAGGGGAGCACGCCGCCGCGTTTCAATTGGCGGAAGTTGCGAACTTGCAGGCGATGCGAGATGAGGCCCGGACCAGGCGAGATCGGGAGTGAGCATCAATATCTGACGGGAGGCGAGATGTCACCGTGGGCGCGTCGCGCGTTGCGTATTGAGCGTTGGTCTGCGGCGCTGGCGGGTATCGGGCTGGGCCTCGTGTTATCCTTCATCGGGAATCAGATGACGGCGGGCACCGCACCGTTCATCGCGGGGGGTGCGTTTCTGGCCTGGGTAGTGGCTTTGCTCCTACGCCGACTTAACCCGCCGGTCATAGACTTGATCACGCGCACGCCCTTATCCCTGCACAGCGACACCGAGTGTGACGAGAACGCCCGGCGGGCGTATATTGGTTTCGTGCCATTGTATACGCCTCAGCCAGGGACCGAGGCGTCTAAGCTCTCGCCCAATGAGCGAGCGGAGGCGGTGGAGACGCTGGCCTTTGATCGGCTTGACATCAACCTGTCCAACCTGGCGCCCACGATTACCGCCATCCGCTGCCACAAGAAGAACCTCGAGCACTGCTGGCTCCTGCCCACGGCCGACCGCAGTGGCCACGGCTCCCAACCCTACGCCTATCTTCTGGCAGAGTATCTACGACAGCGGGAGGGGCTGACCTGCACGTTTCATTACGGATCGGAGTACGTGATCTCTCTTGACCAGGATGCGCTTGTGTTCGATAAGACCTATCGCAGAGTGCGGGCTGTGATCGGTGAGGCGATGAAGCTAGGGATTGCCCCGCGCCAGATGGTTGCGGACATCACCACAGGCGTGCGCAGCATGACGATGGGCATGGTGCTCGCCTGCCTCGACCGCGACCAGGATGTGGAGGTGGTGGGTACAAGATATGACGATCGTGGCCGGCCGACGGGTGATCTCTTCCCCTTGATCTTCCGTTTCGAGCCGGATCTGAAGGACAGAGAAACCTAGATGCTCGCAAGCTTCCTCGTCATGCTGCGGCCGCGGCAGGCGGCCCCCATTGGCCGCAACACAGGGCGCAGTCTGCACGCTCTATTGCTCAATATGATTCGGCAGGTTGACCCGGCGCTGGCTGAGGCGCTGCATGCGGAGGCGCGGGTCAAGCCATTCACGGTGTCGATGCTGCAAGGGCGTTTCAGCGAGCGCGGCCGGCGGCGCTGGGTGCGGCCAGAGGAAGTGTACCGCGTCCGCTACACGGTGTTGTCCGACGCGGTGTCGACGGCGCTGGGCTACATCTTGATGGAGAAGCAGACCTACCGCGAGCCGGTGATGATTGACGGCGAACGTTATGAGATCGTCGATATTGTCACCGATGCGGCCGCGTCCGATGGCTGGGCCGGCCTGTCGAGCTTCGAGACTTTGATGGAGGAGTGCGACGCTCTGGCAAAGATTCGGCTGGAGTTCGCGTCGCCAACGACATTCCGCCAGGGTGACGTGAACCTGCTCTTTCCCCTACCCGAGAGCGTGTTCGGCAGCTACGTGCGACGCTGGAACGCGGTCGCCCCGCTGGAATTTGACCAGGCTAAGACGCTCGACGCCGTAGCCACGTGGGTTGTCGCGGAGCGGTACGACCTGGCGACGCGAGTCGTGCCCTACGGCGCGGCGCAATACAACGGCTTCGTCGGCTACTGCGAGTACCGCATCTTCTCGGAGGATACCGAGACCCTTCGGCTGCTGAATCTCCTCGCCGATTTCGCCCTGTTCGCCGGGACGGGGCAGAAGACGACCCAGGGCATGGGGCAGACGCGGCGCGTTGCCTTGTAAGTTCGAGATGCCGCGCTCGCTACGCCATCGGTCCAGGCCGGTGGCGTAGCGCTCTGTTGGCGTGCCCACGCCGCCTTCCGCCCCGCCCGTTTCTCGTTCCCCCCTCCTCTCGCATATTCATAGCCAGGCCATGAAATCCACCCCCCCATGCCCCATCCTATTTGTAGCGATAAGTGAGCTACTGACAGGGAGGAGTACATGATGCGCGATTTGGTGTGGGCGCTGAGTCATTCTGTCCAACTCTTGCGA